>CAZKUP010000064.1:0-6708 GCA_964555985.1 uncultured Clostridium sp.
CTAATATTATTAACAAAAAGATTATATTTATTAAAAAATAAGAGTTATTCACTCTTATTTAAAAACTTATCTACTTCTACTTTATTTATAGATTCAAATTTACTTGATATTTTTTCTGTTGTTACATTTACATCTTTCACATCTTTACTTACTCTTTCTATACTCTTTTGCAAAGAATCCCATCTTTCTTTATATCTTCCAAATTCTACACTTAATGCTTGTAATTCTTTTTGTATTATTACTGCATATTTATCTCTTTCCATATTTTTTATAACTGTTTGTACTACTGTAAGCATAGACATAAGTGTTGTTGGAGATGCAATCCAAATCCTATTTTTATAAGCATATTCTATTATATCTTGATGATATGCATTAAGTTCTGCAAAAACTGCTTCTGCTGGTAGAAACATAAATGCTTGGTTTGATGTAACTCCTGGAATAATATATTTATTTTTAATATCATCTATATGTTTTTTTACATCTAATTTAAATTTTTTTTCATACATTTCTCTTTCAATTTTAGATATATTTTTATTAACCATATTTTGATAATTTTCTAAAGGAAATTTTGAATCTATAACAACAGTACCTAAAGGTTCTGGTGAGAATAGTACCGCATCTGCTATAAAACCATTATCAAATTTATGTTGTAAATCATATATTTTAGTATTATTTTCTCCAAAAACATTTGATAATATATTATATAAATTTACTTCTCCAAATGTACCTCTACTCTTTTTATCAGTTAATATTCCTTGTAATGAAACAATATCACTAGATAAGGTTTCTATCTTTTTTTGTGCTTCATCTATTTTAGAAAGTCGCTCTAACACTGAAATAAATGTTTTATTTGTTTTATCAAAATTTTCATCTAATCTATTATTTACTTTTTCATTAATCTTAATTAACCTATCTTCTATTTTATCATTAAGTTGATTAAAATCATTATTTAAATTTCTACTAAAATCATTTTTAAAATCTCCTATCTCTTTTGTAATATTAGTTTCAAACCTTCCTAATCTTTCTGTAATATTACTTTCATTAATATTTTTAAATAAAGAAATAGTTACTAATATTATTACTATTATTAAAAGTATTATAATTAATAAATCCATTTTATCACCTCTATTAAATTATATATTAAGATAAGTTTTTTTACAATGAAATAGAGATAATTTTACTTATACTTTGCATATCCTCCATCTAAACTTTTAGTATGATATCCTTTATTATTTAACTTATTAGATAATTCTTTTGAATATATACCTTTTTCACAATATAAAATATAAAAATTATTTTTATTTAAATATCTTTCAGGAGACAATTCTAATAAATCTTTTGGTATATTTATCGCATTATTTAAGTGTCCCATTCTATATTCATGCCTATCTCTAATATCAATTAATTCTCTCATATCACCACCTATTATATTTTATGAATAATAAGATTATTACTTATATAAAAAGCATAGAAAGAGTTAATTTAACTTCTATATTCTTCTAAAATATTAGATAAATCATTTTCTATATAAAAAAGAAGATTAGTTCTTCTTTAGTTTTAGTTTTAATAATATCTTATCTAAAAAATCATTTCCAAATATATCATTTATAAGATGTGTTTTAAATGCTACAACAAAGTATACCAATGCACCTATTAATCCGTAAATACATGAATATATAAAACATATTACTCTACTATTTGATGAAGGTATTATTTGTTTAAATAGCATTACTACTATAATCATTGATATAAGTGGTATAAGTATTTTTAATGCCTTTTTTATTGTGTCTGTGTATTTTATATCAAGTTTTTTCTTAAGAAATAACATATTACAAATAATTGCTACTATATTTGATAAGATTGTACTTGTAATTACTCCATATGAAGCATGAATTTGTAAGTTATTAAATAAATTCATAAGTGGAACATTTAATATTACTTTTGATATAAGTCCCGCACCTAATGTAAGTATTACTACTTTAGAAAATCCTAAAGAATGCATTGTAGACATTGTCACATTAAATATAGATAAAGTAAATGCTGTAAATATAGAATAAGAGAATACAAGTGGGCCAAGAGAAGATGATGATCCAAAGAATACTGTCCAAATAGGTTTTGCTATTAAAGAAAGGCCTACTGTCATAGGAAGTACTACAAATATTAGTGATGATAGAGCTTGATTTATTTTTGTTCTTACATCTTTATAATCTTTTATAATATAACTACTTGCAATATTTGGTATAAGACTCACTATCATACCAGAAGATACTGCCATAACTATTACATTTAATTTTGAACCCCATGTTGTAAGTATACTTATTACACTTTCTGCATCATTTATTGAGTATCCCAATGATACCATAGTCTTATTAATTGTAGATAAATCAACAAAACTATACATTGATGATACAAAGTCTATTAATATAAATGGAAGAGCATATGAAAGAAGTTTAAATGTTAAATCTTTTGTAGATATTTTTTCTTCTTCTTTAGTTATTTTTTCTTTAATAATTAAATCTTTTTTATTATTTTTTACTTTTATTTTTAAATATATATATGCACATAATGCAGAAATAGTTGCTGAAAATACTGCAATACCTATAGTAGTAGTAAGAGATAGATTAAATACTTTTAAAGATAAATAACTACCTATTACTATTATAATTACTCTTACAAATTGTTCTACTACTTGACTAACAGAAGATGGAGTTATATATTTATGTCCTTGTAAATAACCTCTTGTAACACTTAATATTGGAACAATTAATAATGCAGTTGAAATAATTCTTATTACAAATGCAACATCTTCTTTAGTGTTACCACCTTCTATATTTCCAATAAAAAGGTCTGCTACAACTGGGGCAAAAAACATAAGTATAATAAAACAAACACATCCCATTGTACACATTAAATATTTAGATATTTTATAAGATTTTTCTTTTAAATAATTTTGATTTAATGCACTATATTCACTAGTTATTTTACTAATTGCAAGTGGTATACCTGCTGTTGATAAGTTTAAAAATAATCCATATATTGAGTAAGCATAACCATATAATGCTCCTCCTTTTTCTCCTATTAATGAGTAAAATGGTATAACATATATAATACCTAATACTTTACTTAAAACTATTGATAATGTTGCTATAACCGCACCTTCTAAAAATGCATTTTTTTTCATAACTCCTCCTATTTATACATTATTAATGCTGAGAAACAAAATATTTGATCCTCTCCTGATACACAAACAGAAGTACTAAATTTTATATCTATTACTTCTATTCCAAATATAAAACTATTTATTTCATCTTCTAAATCTTTTTCATGTTCAGTATCAATTACTTTTACTTTCATATTATTCACCCATTTTTATTATAGGTGATATTTATTATTTTTTTGTCGAATAAATTATTGTATGACTTCCTAAATCATCTTCATATTTAAATAACATTTTAAAGTTTACATTAAGTTTACTAATATCATCATCATATGGAATATATCCTGCTAAAATAATTCCTTCTACATAATTAGATCCTTTATTAATTACTCCTGGAATTAAATTTAATTTATCATCAAATATACCAGAAGATGGAAATATATCTTCTGTATGCATATCATGTATTACTATTGTTTCAATATTACGAAGTGATACTTTTGGATTATCAATTATTACTCTATAAGTTACTTCTGTTTCTATTATTTTATCAATAAATATTTCTATATCAAAAGGAAGATTTGTTTCACTTTTAGAACTTTTTTTAAGCATTTGAACATAATCATCATAAATACTCTCTTCCATAGTTTTAGTATTTGTGCAACCTGTTAATAATAGAACTAATATAATACATAATATTTTTTTCATAACTATCTCCTTTTATAAACTATTGCTAAAAGTGTATATAATACAAATATAAGTAAAAATGTTGCAATAAATACTATTGAAAGTTTTATAATATTACTTTCTATGTTATTAAATATTAATAAATCTATACTTATAATTATTGAATTAATAAATGCAATATTTTTTTTAACTTTATTCACACCTATTTTATTTAAATTAATTTTATATACATAAGTCAAATAATTCATTTCAATTGTAGGCATATTTTTATATTTTTTATTTTTACTTTTAAAGTAATAATATATCATATGAATACAATAAATTATTATTGCAATTAATATAAATTGTTGTAATAAATCTTTCATAAATACTCCTTAAAAAACACATCTATATATAGATGTGTTTATCATATAGACAATTTAAGTATATTATATTTGCTCAACATATTCAAGTAATCTTAAGAACATTTTAATGAACTTAGAATCTAATTTATCTTTTTTAAGTTTTCTAATTTGAATTCTTTTCTTTTTAATTGTTAAATTACTAAATAATATACTTGCTATTTTATCTTTTAATCTAGTTTCTACTTCTAAATCAGATATGATATTATCAATATCTTCATTTATTACTCTTACTGCATCTATTTCTATAGCTTTACCCTTACAATTTATAGATAATTGACCAACTGTTTTTACATTTTTTACTTCAACTATAAAATCATTATAATCTTCATAACAATTAGTTTCTAAATTAACTCCATCAAAATTAGCAATTACTTCATTTGTTTTTCTAGTATTTCTAAATCTAATCTTATAACTTCTAATTGGTGGAATTATACCTGTTTTACCTTCTACACTTCTTATTATAACAGTATAATTATTAGCTTGATAATTATAATCTATTTCTGTTTTTAAATAATACCCATTCTTATATAAATTAGTAATACCATCATCTTCATATAACTTATATGTATTATTTTTACCAGGGAAAATATGTATTTCAAGTTCTTCTGGTACTTTTACCGAATTATCTACACTTACAGAAAGAGGTATAATCGCACCACTTTTTGCAAATACTGGATAATCTTCATCTTTAAAAAATGATACATAAGTTCTTCCACCTGGGAATTTTTTTCCTGTTTTAAAGTCATACCACATACCTTCTGGTAAGTATAATTTATGTATTACTCTATTCATAAGTATATCTTTTTTATTAGTAAGAGGTGAAATTAAAAGTTCACTTCCAAAATAATATTCTGTTTTATAATATGAATCATAATATAATTCTTTTTTACTATGATATAAAGGTGTTACAAGTGGCAATAGCTCATTATGATATCTATAACTTTCTGAATATATATAAGGCACTAGTCTATGTCTTAATTGCATATATTCTTTTACTATTGAAAATGTATTTTTATCCCATTTCCATGGTTCTCTTTTATAATATCTTCCTTTATCTACAGAAATTCTAAGTATTGGAGAAAAACATCCAAACTGAATATATCTAATATATAGTTCAGAGTCCTCAATACCACCATAAAATCCTCCAATATCATGACTTATAAAAGACGCTCCAATATTAGCAGATTCTACATTTAAATTAGATATTTTTCTTAATGTATCAAAACTAACCTTTGTTTTACCAGAATACACTACTCCATATCTATGAAGTGCTGTACTCATATTTCTACTTATAAGCATATTTCTTTTAGATTCATTTCTACCTGAATCTAAATACATATAATGTGAAAGCATAAATTGTCCTAATTTATCAGTATTAGGATAGTCAAGAAAGAAGAAATCTGTACCTAGTGTTTCTAATGGATGTAATAATATTTTTAAATAAATATCAATATATCTTATATCATATGGTATAAATTTTATAGTAGATTTATTTGGCGATTTTATGTATTCAAGTACTTTTTGATACATTTCTTCATGTGGATGAATACCCTCTACTGGATTAATACTCAATGATACTCTAACTCCTTTTTTATGTAGTTCATCTATTAATAAATTAGGAGAAGGAATAAGTGCTCTATTAAATGAATATCCAGTAACATATTTATTTTCTGTTATATGCCAATCTTTATCTAATAATAGAGTTGATATTGGTATTTCTTCTTTTTCAAATACATTAAATAAATTCTTTATTCCATCTTCTTTATAAGCATAATTTTTACTCCACCAATTACCAAATGCATATCTAGGAAGTAGTTGTGGTTTACCTGTTAAAATCATATAATCTTTAAGTGCTAAAGAAAAATCATTGTTATACATAAATAAATATATATCAGTTGCCACTACAGGTCTTTTAGTATAATTACCAAAATTATCTAATATTAAACTAGATGAATCATCAATAGAAGCAAAACCATCTGGTGAATATATTCCTTTTACATATTTTTCTTTTCCTTCAAAAGATAATATAGAAGATGTACATGTTTTTACTTCAGGATGAGAATAATACCACTCTACATCTGTATTTAATAAAGATACTCTAAGCGATGATGATGTTATTTGAGCATTTTTAGTATATGATAATTTAAAATATTTAGTAGATATTTCTAAATACTTATCATCTTGCATTACATCAAACTTAGGTACAGGAAAATTTCTACATATAGCAAGTTGACTAGGAGAATCAATAAATACTCCTGTCATACTATATTCTATTCTTATAAGTCTATCAGAAAGAAGAGTAAATCTATAATTTTTACCCTTTACTACTGCTGATAAAGAAGAAATAGCTTCTTTTAAATTAAAATGAAATTGATTACCTAAATCATACATAGCATCACCCTCTATTCTATATATAATAGTATCATTTTTTTTAAAAAAAAGAAATAGATATATATAATTTTT
>CAZKUP010000065.1:0-6662 GCA_964555985.1 uncultured Clostridium sp.
GCATATTTTAACTTTGATCATGATGATGGATTAGCAGAATTATTTTTAAATACCAAAGATCCTAAAAGAATTATTGAACAATTATCTCTCGCAAATGGAAAAAAAATAAATCCAGAAACAACTTTAATTATCTTTGATGAAATTGGGGAGTGTCCTAATGCATTAAACTCATTAAAATATTTCTGTGAAGAAGCAAACGAATATCATGTTGTATGTGCGGGTTCACTTCTAGGAATAAGACTTTCAAAAACATCTTTTCCTGTGGGTAAAGTAGATTTTTTAAATCTATTCCCTATGACTTTTAGTGAATTTTTAATAGCAGATAATTCAGAAAACTTAGTAGAGGTTATGAGGAAAACAAAAGAGATAAGTGGGATTCCTAAATTATTTGAAGATAGATTAATTGAGAAATTAAAAATTTATTATATTATTGGAGGAATGCCTGAAGCAGTATATAGTTGGGTTAATGATAAGGATATAGAGAGGGTTAATAAAATTCAAAAGAATATTTTAGATTCTTATGAAAATGATTTTTCGAAACATACTGACGCAAGTGAAGCAAATAAAATATCATTAATATGGAACGGAATACCATCACAGTTATCAAAAGAAAATAAAAAGTTTGTATATCAAGTAATAAAAGAAGGCGCACGAGCTAGAGAATATGAAGGCGCATTAAATTGGTTAAATGATGCGAATTTAATTTCTAAGTGTTATTTAGTAAATAAATGTGCTTTTCCATTAAAAGCGTATCATGATTTATCAGCATATAAAATTTATATGAATGATGTTGGACTTTTAAGAAGAATGTCTAATTTAGATAGTAGAATTATTTTAGAAGGTAATAAGCTATTTGAAGAATTCAAAGGATCATTTACAGAAAATTATGTTGCTAATGTATTAAATTATATATTAGATGAATCGCCTAACTATTATACATTTGACAGAAACGAAATAGATTTTGTAATACAAAGAAATAATAAAATAATTCCAATAGAAGTAAAATCAGATAAGAGTACAAATCACAATAGTTTAACAAAATATAATGCTAAAAATGATAGTGAAGTATCATTTAGATTTTCATTAAATAATTTAAGTAAAGATGGTAAAATAGTTAATATTCCACTTTATTTTGTAGAGTATATTAATAATTTAAATTTGAATTAAAATGAAAGTAGGCAGTAATCATGGAAAAGAATATTGAAGAATTAGCATTACTATTAATGTATTAACATCTTGAGAAGAAAGTTTATATTATGATGAAAATAGTAATTTGGATAATAAAACATTAAAAAATGCATGGAAAGGTTATTCATTTGAAACAATTAATGAGTTAACTGATAAAGGTTATTTGTTTCCATCAAAATATAAAAATAAATCTGTTGCATTAACTAAAGAATGAGAAAAAATAGCTAAAGAATTAATTGATAAATATTTAAAGTAGGTGGTACAAAATGAATTATGAAAAATATTTAATAAAAAAGAATAAATTGGATTTGCTTTCTTCGTTAAAAGCATTAGATAAAAAAATTATTAATAAAATGATGAAAGAATATGAATCAAAAAGTATAGAAGAATTAAAAGAACAAATATTAAATAATTTTGAATTTTGTTTAAGTATGTCTAAAGATGATATATTTACTCAAATGTATTTTCAAAAATTACTTAATAATGAAAATTCTATATTTATGTCTGCATATAAAGATGATATAGAAGAATTATGGGTATTTATTTATGAAAATAATGATCATTATTCTTACTATATTCCTTTAGAAATAAAAAAAATAATAAAAAAAGAATTAAATTTGAAGTAGAGGTGTATAATTATGACTAAAATATTAACATTTAAAGTAGGAATTGAAGGATTAGAAGATAAGATATGGAGAAAAATAGAAATCACAGATAGAAGAACAGTTGCAGATTTAGCATATACTATTCTTGCTACATTTGATTCACTTGCATATCATTTATACAATATAAAGTATAAAAATTATATATTTGATTGCTGGGTGTGTGCGGAAGAAAGCCCTGATTATAGTGATTTAACAAATGCCACTATTATTAAATTAAAGGATTTAAAATTAAAAGAAAATGATACTATGGAAATGGAATATGATTATGGTTCAACTACGACTTTTAAAATCACTTATTTAGAATCAAGAGATGCTACGGAATATGAAGGATATTTATATCCTAATATAGTAGATGGTGCTGGGCGTGGTATGTTAGATGATATGTGTGATTTAAAACTAAAAGAAATAGTAGATGATATTGATAAAAAAGGGTATTCCGAACATTATGTCACACCTGGTTATGAAAAATACGAAAAATATGATTACAGAAAATTTAATATTAAATCTAATAATAAAAAATTAAAGGGATTAGTTTTGGATATAAAAAATGGATATGAAGTTGATGATTAAATTCGAAATTATTAATATGGGGAGTTTCTAATGATGATACCCTTATCAATTACATCAATTGAAATAATAGAAACACCATAAGTTATTTATGATAGGATAATTCTTGATGTGAATGATGCTTTAGAATATAAAGAAAGATATAAAAAAATTATATGCAAAAATGAAGTGGTATTAAACACCAAGTTACGATTTGTTTTCTAATATTTCTAAGGTTAATATTAATAATCATAATATAAAAGATTCAGTAGATATAGTTTAAATATCTAAACAATATTAATTATTTGAGATAAGGAAGTGAAATGCATGATATATAATTATAAGATAAAAGTTACACTTAAAGGATTTGAAAAAAATAAAAAGGACATTTTTATGTGACTTAAACTCTGTGGAAATAAAAAATATCAGCACCCCTTATAATTACTGGGTAAAATGATACTTTTTGGTTTTAACAGCTGAAAAAAATCGGGATTAATAGAATTTAATTTACTTAAAAAGTAAACTAAATTCTTTTCTTTTACCAAAATATGTGCTATAATTTAATTAACCAATTACGTTAATCAAAAAGAAAGGAGAGTTAAATGAAATTAACGTATAAAACAACAAAACTGCAAAAGTTATGTGAAGACCCATTGAATAATAGAGAATTGGTTAAAAAATATGGTGCTGAAGTAGCTAATAGGTTACCAAGAAGAATAAAAGAATTAAAAGCATTTAACTCTTTAAATGATGTTCCCACCTCACTGCCATATAGAAGGCATAAGCTAAGTGGTGATTTAAAGGAGTGTTTTGCTGTTAATATTACTGGACAATATAGATTAATTTTTAGACAAAAAGAGAATAATATAATAATAGAAGATTTAAGAAAAATAAAAGAAATAGAGATAATGGAGGTGTCTAAGCATTATGAGTAATTTTAATAAATTTGAAGAATATGTAATAGCACCAGGGGAGACAATTTTGGAGTTATTGGAAGTTAATTGTATGAATCAGTTAGATCTTGCTGATAAGACGGGCATTAATAAGAAAACAATTAATGAGATAATAAAAGGTAAAGCACCTATAACAACTTCAACTGCATTGAAATTAGAATATGTATTTAATATTCCAGCTAGTTTTTGGAATAATTTAGAAAGTAGTTATAGAGAATCTTTAGAGCGAAAAAAAGATATGGAATCAATAAAAGAAGATGAAAAATATTTAGCTGATATTCCATATGCTGAAATGGCAAAACGTAATTGGGATTGGATTGAAAAAACAAGAGATTCAGTTGAAAAAGTGATAAATTTAAGAAAATTCTTTTCTGTTGCGTCTCTTGCTTTTGATACAGATTTAAAAAGAAAGTTAGCGTTTAGAAAAAGTAATTATGAAAAATTTTCTTTTGAATCATTATATTGTTGGTTGAGATATGGAGAAATTCAATCTAATAAAAATGAAATAGCAAAATTTAATGTTGAACTTTTAAAAGAAAATGTAAAAAAAATAAGGGAACTGGCAAATAAATCTTTTTTAGAACAATATGAAAAAATAAAAGATTTATTATCTGAATGTGGCATTTCATTAGTTTTTGAGGCGCATTTACCACATACTTATGTTAATGGTGTATCATATAAAGTAACTTGTGATAAAGCAATTATAATGATAAGTGATAGGGGTAAGAAAGATGATATATTATGGTTTACTTTATTTCATGAAATCGCACATCTTTTAAAGCATAGTAGAAAAGAAGTGTTTATAGATTTAGAAAATGATGAAAAAAATGATATAGAAAACGAAGCAGATGAATTTGCTAGAAATATTTTAATACCAAATGATGTGTATGATAATTTTATTAGAACCAATTATGTATTTAATGAAAGTATTATAAAAGAATTTTCTAAGAATAATAATATTTCAACTGGTATTGTTGTTGGTAGATTACAAAAGGATGGAAAAGTTGGATGGAATGAATTTAATAGTTTGATTACTAGAATATAAATTGTAGTAAAGGATGTGAAAATATGTGCTTAATGGATATATTAACAAATTCATCATTAGTGGTAGGTATAGCTACAATTGTATTGGCCTTATTTTCGATGATATCAGCAAATAATTCTAAAATAAGAAGCCAAGAAAAAGAGTTATCAACAATGTCGCAAGAATATGTTGACAAAATTATAAAAGAAAATAATACAATAGATTCTAACAAGTTGTCTATGTAACTTTTGCCAGAACTAATTAAAAATCCGGATAGTTTAGAAAAGTTAGTTAGTATTTATGAAAAAATGAACAAAAATAAATAATATATTTATATCATTACATCTTTAATAAAGTCATAGATTTTATTAGAGGTGTTTTTTTATGCAAAAAAATAGAAAAATAGTGTATTTAGAAGATAAATTTAATAATGGAAAAAATATAAAAGATATTTTAATAGAATATATAATAAAAAAAATAAATAATGATCAGATTTCTTTTTAGATGGTTTGTTTTTTTAAAAAATGATGGTAACATCAAGTTGTCTTGGAAAGGAATCTAGTGAATTAAAAATAAGAAGGAGGGAAAATGTATAATAATTTGCTAGAAAATTATGAGTATAAAGCAGGAATATATATAAGATTATCTCAAGAAGACCGAGATAAAAAATATGAGTCTGAAAGTGAAAGTGTAATTAATCAAAGAGACATTTTAATGAGTTACATTAAAAATAATGGTTTTACTTTTGTAGAAGAATATGTTGATGATGGATATTCTGGAACTAATTTTGATAGACCAGCTTTTAAAAAGATGATAAAAGATATCAACGATAAAAAAATAAACTTAGTTATTGTTAAAGATTTATCAAGATTGGGTAGGGATCACGTTAATACAGGATATTATATGGAAAGATTTTTTCCAGAGAATAGAGTGAGGTTTATTTCAATTATGGAAAGTTATGATAGTGCTAAAGTTCAAGCTAGTAATGATTCTTCAACTTTTATAGTTGCTTGTAATGATTATTATAGTAAACAAAATTCTAATAAGATAAGGGATGTTTTACGTTCAAAAAAAGTTCAAGGTAAATATATTGGTAGTATTCCGTGTTATGGATATATGAGAGACTCTGAAGATAAGGGACATTTAATTCCTGATCCTAATACAGCACCTATAGTTAAAGATATATTTAGTTGGTTTATATCTGGCATGAGTATTTTGGATATAGTATCATTGTTAAATAATAGAGGCATATTAACCCCTAGTGCTTATAAAAATATAAATTTAAGTAGTGATGATAGAAGATTAAATGAATGGTGTTCTACTTCGATAAGGAAGATATTAACCAATAGAATGTATACTGGTGATATGGTGCAAAACACTCAAACTAAAGTTAATTATAAAAGTAAGAAAAGAATTAATCTTGATAAAAGTTTATGGATTATAGTTGAAAATACTCATGAACCATTAGTAGACAGAAAAGTTTTCGAAACAATTCAAAAAAATAGATTAGTAATACCAAAAACAAAAACATATAGAGAAAAAAGATTGTTTGAAAATTTATTGTTTTGTAAAGAATGTGGTAATTACTTAAGTATAAGTCATAAAAAGAAATATGATTATTGGACTATAAATTGTAATAAATATGCAAGAAACCCTAAAAAACATAGATGTGAATCTCATTTTATGCCTTATGATGAGTTGGAAAATTCTTTATTAAAACGTATAAAATCAACCATTTCTAAATACATTAAAAACATATCAATTGAAGATATAAATAAAAAACTAATTAAACAGGGACAACTATTAGAGAAAAATAAGAACAATGATTTAATTAGATTAAATAAAGAAAAACAAAAGCATATGAAGAAATTAGATATATTAATATGTGAAATGTCAGATAAAATAGATAAAGATACATTGGCTGGATTAATTAGGGCAGAAGATAAAGCGCTAGTAGATGTTGTAAAAAAAATAAAAGAGTTAGAAACAAAGAAGGACAACTCTAAGGGACAAATAGAAAAACTTCCCGATTATACAAAAACACTAAAAGAATTTTTAAATATAAATAATCCAAGTAGAGACTTATTGTTTGCTTTGATAGATAGAATTGAAATAGATAAAGATAGAAATATACAAATCACATATAAGTTTGAGCTTATAGATGAAGATAAGTATAAATATAATAAATAGTTATTTTTTTTAATTCAGTTGCTACGTATTTTTTGTGACCCAGGTGGTACTGGTGCTGAAGTTGTATACGCACTTAGAAATAATGATACATTATCA
>CAZKUP010000066.1:0-6545 GCA_964555985.1 uncultured Clostridium sp.
AATGAAGCAACTGCACAAGAAGAAGATTGCCCTGTGCCAGTGAGCTTTGCAAATGATACTTGGCCAACAATAATAGCAGCAATACAAAGTGGAGATTATCCATATCAAGTAGGAGATACAAAAGAAGAAAAATTAAAGAATAATTTAGGTACCCATACCTTAAGAATAGCAAATACATCCTCATGTTCAAAATATACTTTATCATCACAAACAGCATGTGGCTTTGTATTAGAATTTGCAGATGTAATAACAACACATAATATGAATAGTACAAGTACAAATGCAGGAGGATTTCCAGCAAGTAGTATGTATAGTTATCTAAATGTAGTAGAAGGAACAGAAGGAAGTGGAACAATATATAATGCACTACCAGATGAATTAAAAAATGCAATAATAGATACAAAAGTAATATCAAGTCACGGAAGTGCAGAAACAAGTAATTTCACAACAGAAGGAGTAAGTACATCTAGTTACTCAGGAGCTATTAAGAAACTAAATGGAGAGGCAAAGTGGTGGTGACTCCGTTCGGCTTATAGCTATGGTACTAATAGTTTCTATGGTGTGAGCAGCAATGGGGGTTGGATTTACGACTTTGCTAATACTAGTTATGGGGTGGCTCCGACTTTCTGACTAGCTTCGTAAAATAATGTAAAGTTATGTAAAGTAATTGTAAAACATAAAAAGCAAGGGATAAATAAAAAACCCTAATATAAACTGTTAAAAGTAAATAAAGTAGGGTCGCACTCTAAAACGGAAGTGAAATGACTCAAGGGAATAAATAAAAGGATTAGGAAACCCACCTCTTTCTCGGGTAAGAGAAAGAGGTGGGTTTTATATTAAAATATTAATTTGTATAAATGTAGAAGATTTTGTTAATGTATATATATGATTTAGTGTTATTTGTATTTTATGATTATTTCTATTTTTTTTATTAGTTTTGTAGTATAATGTTTGTATGTGGGAGGTATTTTTATGAGTTTAACAGCAGGTATAGTAGGTCTTCCTAATGTTGGAAAGTCTACGTTATTTAATGCAATTACAAAAAATAATATATTAATAGCAAATTATCCTTTTGCAACAATTGAACCAAATGTAGGTATTGTAACAGTGCCAGATGAGAGAGTAACTGTTCTTAATAAAATGTATAATCCTAAGAAATTAATTCCAACTACATTTGAGTTTACTGATATTGCAGGTCTTGTAAAGGGTGCTTCAAAAGGAGAAGGTTTGGGTAATAAGTTTTTATCTCATATAAGAGAAGTTGATGCGATATGTGAGGTTGTAAGATGTTTTGATGATGATAATATAATTCATGTTGAGGGTAATGCTGATCCAATAAGAGATATTGAGATAATTAATATTGAGCTTACTTTAGCAGATTTGGATGTAGTTAATAATAGAATATCTAAAATAGAGAAGAAAGCTCAAACTACTAAAGATAAGGATGCACTTAGAGAGTTATCTGTTTTAAAGGTAATAAGTGATGCTCTTAGTAATGATATTCCTGTTAGAAGGTTAAATTTTTCTTCTGAAGAAGAATTGATTATTAAATCTTTTAATCTTCTTACTAGTAAACCAATTATTTATATTGCAAATATTAATGAAAGTGATATTGGTAAAGAAAATGAATATACTAAATTAGTAAGAGAATATGCACTTAAAGATAGTGCGGATGTTATTGAGATGTGTGCTAAAATTGAGAGTGAAATATCTGAGTTAGATGATGATGATAAAAAATTGTTTTTAGAGGAACTTGGTATTAAAGAAAGTGGACTTGATAGTTTAGTTAAATCTACTTATAGTCTTCTTGGTTTAAAGACATTCTTTACAGTAGGTACTGATGAGGTAAGAGCATGGACTTTTAAGAATAATATGAAGGCACCTGAATGTGCTGGAATTATACATTCTGATTTTCAAAGAGGATTTATTAGAGCTGAGGTAATGAGCTATGATGATTTGATAGAGTGTGGTAGTGAAATTAAGGTAAAAGAGAGTGGTAAAATGAGACTTGAAGGAAAGGAGTATGAAATGCAAGATGGTGATATTTGTCATTTCAGATTTAATGTATGAGGAAATATGATATCTCATCATCAATTGTTTTATTAGTGCTTGGTATTCTTCTTTTAGTTGTGCCATTAGGTATAGTAACTACATTAATTAGATTATTTGGTTTAGTAATACTTATACTTGGAGTATTAAGTGTTTTAAGTGAAGTAAAAGCTAAAAGAAGTAGTACTGAGTTAGTAAATGGAATATTAATTGGTATTTTAGGTTTAATATTTTTGTCAAATCCAAATACAATTGCAAGTATTATTCCATTTATATTAGGAATATGGATTAGTATTAAAAGTTTAATAAGATTAAGATTAATTAGTTCATTTAGAGGTATAGGTAATGAACATATGAAACCTCTTATAATAAATATTATTACATTAATACTTGGACTTATTCTTGTATTTAATCCATTTAAGGGCGCTAAAGCATTAATTAGAATAGTTGGTGGATTTATGTCTTTTTATGGTATTCTTGATATATTAGATTATATGTCAACAAAACCTAAAAAGGTAAAGGTAATTAAATAAAAGTACACTTTGGTGTATTTTTTATTGTGTGCTTTTACAAAATAAAAAAAATATGCTATACTATGTGTAGTTTTGTTGTAGGAAGTGATTTTATGAATAAAAAGAAAGCATTTTTACTTATATTTTGGATGATTCTAATAATATCATTTGAATGTGTTTATAGAACAACTATATTTAGAAGATTATTTGATAGAGATTTTGTTGAAATGATAGTTTTTAGTTTACCTATATCAGTTATTTTGTATGTAGGAACAACTTTATTTAGTGAAAAAGTAAATAAAAAAGTTTCATCAACTATAGTTATACTTTTATATGTTATATTTTTTGCACAAATGGTATATTATCAAGTATATAACAATGTATTTTCAGTATACTCAATGACAAATGGTGGACAAGTATTTGAGTTTTGGAGAACAATATTATCAACAATTGGTTCAAGCTTGTTAAATTATGTGTGTTTAACTATACCTGTTTTATTATTTTTCATACTTAAAAATAAATTATTTGATTTTTCTAATAATAATTTATTATATACATCCATAAATTTTGGAGCATTTCTACTTTTAAGCTCATTATGCTTTTTATATATTGGCTTTGATAAAAAAGCTATATATTCATCATATAACCTATATTTTAATACGCAAGCACCAATATTATCTACTAAAAAGTTTGGTTTAATTACTACAATGGGTATTGATTTAAATAGATTATTTTTTGGAATAAATGATAAAAAAATAGATATTGTAATTGATAATACTAATAAAAATGAAGAAAATGAAGATATTGAATATAATGTAATAGATATAGATTTTGATAAATTAAAAGAAAATGAAGATAGTGAAGAAATAGTTATGATGCATGATTATTTTAATTCATTAGAAGGCACTAAAAAGAATGAATATACAGGTATGTTTAAGGGTAAAAATGTTATATTTTTCTTAGCAGAAAGCCTTGATCCTATTGCAATTGATAAGGACTTAACACCAACTCTTTATCACCTTGCTAATAGTGGATTTAATTTTACTAATTATTATGCACCACTATATCCTGCAAGTACAGCTGATGGTGAATTTAGAACTGAGTGGTCAATTATATCAAGTAGAGGAGATACATTAACTTTATATGCAAATAAAGATGTATATAGTCCATATTTATTTGTAAATAGTTTTAGTGATTATAATATTAATATATATCATAATTATCATGGAGATTATTATAATAGAAGAAAATATTTTGAATCACTTGGATATCCAAATTTTAAAGCATGCTATTACGGCCTTAATTTACAATGTAATTCATTCCATGAAAGTGATCTTGATATGGTTAATCTTACATTTGATGAATATATAAATTCAGATACACCATTCCTTACTTATTATATTACTTTAAGTGGACATTTAAGTTATGTAAAAAGCACTAATAAAATGGCTCAAAAGAATTGGGAATATGTAGAAAATTTACCATATTCTGATAAAGTAAAGGGATATTTAGCAAGTAATATTGAAGTAGATAGGGCACTAGAATCTCTAATAGAAAAACTAACTATTGCAGGAAAACTAGATGATACAGTTATAGTTATAACACCAGATCACTATCCATATGGTTTATCTAATTCTAATCTTAATGAAGTATCACTTATTAATAGAGATGATCCATTTGAATTATATCATTCTGATTTAATAATTTGGAATAATCAAATGACTGATACAGTTAAAATAGATAAAGTTGGTTCAAATCCTGATGTACTTCCAACACTTTTAAATTTATTTGGAAAAGAGTATGATTCAAGACTTATAATGGGACAAGACTTACTATCTGATAAAGAAGGTTTAGTAGTGCTTGCAAATAGAAGTTTTATAACAGATAAAGCAAAATATAATTCTGTTACTGGTGAAGTAATAAGTCAAGATGAAATAATAGATGATGACTATATATTAAAATATAATAATATTGTTGATAATCAATTTAAAATATCTAGTATGATTTTAGAAAATGATTACTACAGAAAAGTATTTTTAACTGAAGAAACAACTGAAATAGACTAGCAGTAGTCTATTTTTTTTGTTATAATAATGTTTATGGAGATGTGATAACATGAAATTAAAAAACAACTTTTTTTATACAATTAGAGAAGATGTAAAAGATGAAGATTCAATAAGCGGAAATTTACTTGTAAGAAGTGGTATGATAAAGAAAAGTTCGGCAGGTGTATATATGTTTTTACCACTTGGGTTTAGAGTACTTAAAAATATAGAAAAAATAATAAGAGAAGAAATGAGTAAAGCAGGAGCATTAGAATTATCTATGCCAACTCTTATTCCAAAAGAAATATATGAGTCAACTGGTAGAGTACAATCATTTGGTAAAAGTAGTTTTTCTCTAAAAGATAGATTTGAAAGAGATTACATTCTTGGACCTACTCATGAAGAATTATTTACTATTGCAAGTATTTCAAATATAAAATCATACAAAGATATGCCATATACACTTTATCAATTTCAAACAAAGTTTAGAGATGAAGCAAGACCTAGATATGGACTTATTAGAGTTAGGGAATTTGTTATGAAAGATGCATACTCTTTTGATAAAGACCTAGAAGGACTTGATATATCTTATAAAAAAATGTTTGATGCATATAAAAATTCATTTGATAGAATGACTATTAATTATAGAATTGTTAAAGCAGACACAGGAGTTATGGGAGGACTTTTATCAGAAGAATTTCAAGCTGAAACAGAAGTTGGAGAAGATGTATTAGTATTATGTGATAAATGTGATTTTTCATCTAACTTAGAAATAACACAGCATATAAATAAAGATAATTCAAATGAAGAATTAAAAGAAATACAACTAGTAGCAACTGAAAATGATAAAACAATAGAAGAAGTTGCTAAAAGACTTGGTATTAATGAATCAGATACAGTTAAAGCATTACTTATGAATGTAGATGAAGAATTAGTTATATTTTTTGTAAGAGGTAATAGAGAATTAAATGAAACTAAGGTAAAAAAATTACTAAATGCGAACTCTATATCTTTTGCAAATGATGAATTAATAAATAAATCAAATGCCGTACCAGGATATACAGGCCCAATTGATTTAAATGCTAAAGTAGTAATTGATGAAGAAATACTTAGTATGAAGAATTTCTGTTGTGGTGCGAATAAAGAAGGGTACCACTATATAAATGCAAATTTAAAAGATATTAAGTATGATATAGTAGGAGATATAGTTAATGTAAAAGAGGGAGATATATGTCCAAAATGTGGTGAAAAATTATATTTCAAAAAGGGTATAGAAATAGGTAATACATTTAAATTGGGTACAAAATATTCAGAAATACTTAGTTTAAATTATATGGATGAAAATAATAAATTAAAACCAGTAGTAATGGGCTCATATGGTATAGGACTAGGAAGATGTATGGCGGCAATAGTAGAACAAAACAATGATGAAAAAGGTATTATTTGGCCACTTTCAGTCGCACCATTTAAATGTGCAATAGTTATTGCAAATACAAAAGATGAAACACAAGTTAATCTTGCAAATAAACTATATGATGATCTATTTAAAAAGGGTATAGAACCACTTCTTGATGATAGAAATGAAAGAATGGGTGTTAAATTAAATGATATGGATTTAATTGGTATACCATATAGAATTGTTGTAGGAAAAAAAGCAAGTGAGAACATTGTAGAACTAAAAAGAAGAGATAATGATGAAATTTTAGAAATTTATACTGAAAAAGTAGTTGAATATCTTAAATAAATATGTTATTATAAGTATGCATTTGAAAAAATGTATACTTAATGCAGGTGTAGTACAACGGCTAGTACGTGGCCTTGCCAAGGCTGAGACGTGGGTTCGATTCCCATCACTTGCTCCAATGTGTTCACAGTCTAACTCCCTAGTGGAGTTAGTTTTTTTATACCCTTTCGCTTGACAACAAGATACCACAGTTTT
>CAZKUP010000067.1:0-6336 GCA_964555985.1 uncultured Clostridium sp.
AATTGTGTCATTGCTGTTTCAAATGAAACACGAGTTCTTGTTGATGATTGTTCAAATATCATTCCAAGTGTTTTATGATGTAAAACATCTAGATAATACCCAGCTTTAATATTTTTTTTAATTAATAAGCCAAGATGAACCATATCAAGTAACTCTTCCTTTGTAAAATCTTGTGTTGTAATGTAATCTTTTACTCTTACATTCATTCAATTACCTCCTTATATTATATTTTACAATTTAAGTATAACATATAAAAAAACATATAATAAAAAATCTTTACACATTTTATGTAAAAAAATGTAAAGATTTAATAATTATTTTTCTCCCTTATTAAAATAGATAAATTAGAAATAGCTATAATACTATCTGTTAATGCACATGAATAAGACATTACACATAAATCATATATTACCCATGATGTATATGATATTATAGCAAAAAATATAACACCATTTCTTTTTTTAGTTAAAGAATATCCATCTATTAAACTAGATACAATTGGTAATAAATCAAATATACCTTTATAACTTATTACTCCAAATATAATATAAATTGGTATAGTAGAAAAATATATTTTTTCATCTATATCACTTTTATAATATAAATAATCTCTAGCAACTTCAAATATACAAATATAAAGTCCAGAATAAGCACCAAGTAAATAATAATGCACACAATATAGAATAGTTGCAATTATTTGAAAAACAAGTATTTTATTAGTATTTTTTCTATAATAACTTAACAATAAAAATACCCATGCAATAAAACCAATCAATTGTATAAACCAAAAATATAAATTCATAAATCACCTTTATTTATATTTATAGTATAACATATTAATAAATTTATTAAAAGAAAAAAGCATTACTTAATGCAATTTAACACCTCTTCCTTATCATTAAAATGATATTTTACCCCATTAATTATTTGATAATCCTCATGTCCTTTTCCAAGTATTAGCAATATATCATTTTTACAAAGCATACTTACACCTTTTTTTATAGCACTTTTTCTATCTTCTATTATCTCATAATTCTTATTTAATAAATTATTAGTAATATCATTAATAATATCACTAGGATTTTCATCTCTAGGATTATCATTTGTAAATATTACATAATCAGAAAGATTAGTAGAAATTAATCCCATCTCATTTCTTTTAGTTTTATCTCTATTACCACCACAACCTATTATTGTATATACTTTTCCCTTTTTAAACTCATTAACACTTTTAAGGACATTTAATACAGCATCAGGCGTATGTGCATAATCCACTATTGCATATTTTTTATTTAAATTAATAATATCCATTCTTCCTTTTGGCATAGAAATTTTATTTAATAATTTTATTATTTTCCTAAATGATATATTCATATTATGAAGAATTATTATACTAATTAATGAATTATAAATATTATATTTACCAGGAATATTTATTTTTACTTTATATATTTTATTTTTATATTTAAACTTATAAATTACTTTATTTAAATATAATTTATAACTTATTATTTTGTAAGTAGAATCTTTAAACCCATACGAACATATGTTCATAGTATTAAAATATTTATAATTCTCATCATCAACATTAACTATACCTAATGATTTATCTTTTGTCATACTAAATAATTTAATTTTAGTATTCAAATAATCTTCCATACTACTATGAAAATTAAGATGATCTTTTGTTAAATTAGTAAATACAACATAATCAAATTTAAATCCATAAACTCTATCTAATTTAAGAGCATGACTAGAAACTTCCATAACAACTACTTTTACATTTTCATCTTTGCATTGATTTATTAATTCATATAATGTGATAATATCTGGAGTAGTATTATTTAAATCTTTTATTTTATCTTTAATATAAAATCCTAAAGTACCAATATATGCACATTTAATATTTAATTTATTTAATAATTCATATATTAAATAACAAGATGTTGTTTTTCCATTCGTACCTGTTATACCAATAATACATAAATCATCAATTATACTTTTATAATTACTAACATAATCTTTTATAAAACTAAATGTATTAGGTACAATCATATATGGTATATCATAAATACCTTTTTCGCATATTAAATAAGATGCTTTATTATTAATTGCTTCATTTATATAATCATGCCCATCACTATTTAATCCTCTTAAAGCAACAAAAATATCTCCCTTTTTAACTTCTTTTGAATTAGTCTTTATTCTCATATTCATCACAATATAATGTATGAAAAAAGCATAAATAAGTTAACCTTAATTATGCTTTATTATTTTTTTTAACTTAAAATCTTTTTTATTTATTAATTTATAAGAAATAACTATTACAACTATCCATATTAAAGATGTTGCTAATGAAATAAGTAAAGTTAATATTTTTTCAGTACCAAAAATCATACTAAAAATTATAGAAATAGCTTCAACATAATAATTAATAAGTAAAATAACTATTACCAAATTTGCAATATTAACTTTTGTTTCATTACTCTTCTTAAATAAATTATCTTTATCAACAAATCTTACTGCTAAATAATATCCAATTAAATCTCCAAAAATTAATGTAAAGAATACTACCCAAGAAAAAGATTTATAAAAATATAAATTTAAAATATTTAATATAAATGATAATATTAAACTAATTATAGACACTACTACATAAAAGTTAAATACACATCTTGTAGTAGGATACTCATCATTATATATCTTTTTCTTATTAGTTATAACTAACCCTATCAAAGATAAAATTAAACAAAGACTTGTACTTATTATTGAATAAGTAATATCATTTTGACTATATCCTACTTCTTTTAATTCAGAAATATCACCAAATACCAAAGATATAATTGGTAAAAAACAACATACAATCATAAATATCAAGAAAAAATTTGATATTTTTGCTACACCATTTTTATTTTTAAACATAAATTCACCTCTATTTAATTATATAATTTTTCTTATTTTTTATCAATATAGGTTAATGACTATTCAAGTAATATAAAAAAACATACTATAAAAAGGGAGGAAAATATGAATAATGTAAATAGTATGTATTATCAAAATTATAATAATGTAAATGATATTACAAATATACAAAATGAAGAAAAATTACAAAAAGATTTAACATCTCTTTCTAATGGATTTAAAAGAGGAAATATTTTTGTAAATTTATATTGGCCATATAAAAAACAAACATATAATTTCGTGATTAGAAACGAAAGACAAAAAATGCTTGTTGATATAATGGAAAATGCGTTTTATGCACATGAATTAAAATTATATCTAGATAATTTTAAGGATGATAAAAAGAAATTAGAATTATTTAATAAATATAATAAAAAAGCAAAGGATTTAATAAAAGAGTATAATTTAAAATATGAACCTATTACAATTATGGGTAATGAATTTAATGATATACCTTTTTCTTGGGTAGAAAGTCCTTGGCCTTGGGAAGGAGTTTAATATGTGGGTTTATGAGAAAAAATTACAATTTCCAATAGATATAAAGAAAAAAGATTTAAAAATGGCAAAAAATATTATTACTCAATTAGGAGGTGCGAATGGAGAATTAGGTGCAGCACTTAGATATTTAAATCAAAGATATACAATGCCTGATAATAAAGGAAAAGCACTTTTAACAGATATTGGAACAGAAGAACTTGCACATAGTGAAATGATTTCAACTATGATATATCAGTTAACAAAAGATGCGACACCAGAAGAAATGAAAAAAGCAGGACTAGACTCATACTACACAGAACATAAAACAGCAATATATCCTATAGATGCTTCAGGAGTGCCATTTACTGCTACATATTTTGCAGTAACAGGGGACCCTCTTGCTGATTTAGCAGAAGATATGGCAGCAGAACAAAAAGCAAGAGCAACATATGAAAATCTAATTGATTTAACAGATGATTCAGATATACTCGCACCACTATCATTTCTAAGACAAAGAGAAGTTGTACATTATCAAAGATTTAAAGAACTTTTTGATGAATATGTAGAAAAAGGATTACAATAAATTAAAATTGCCTAGAAAAATATGATTCTAGGTATTTTATGCAATAAAAAGCATTTTTTTCTTTTAAAACCAAAAGATTTATAGTATACTTATAATAGTAGAGGTGTGAAATGATAGAGTTATTTAAGCCAGATATGTATATGAAAGATATTTATTCTATTAATTATAATAAACTTAAAAATTATGGAATTAAATGTATTATGTTTGATCTTGATAATACTTTAGTGCCATGCTTTAAGAATAAACCCACAAGAAAGATAAAAGATTTAATAGAGAAATTAAAAGATATGGGATTTAAAGTAATAATATTTTCTAATTCAAATAAAAAAAGACTTACTCCTTTTAAAAATGTACTTGAAGTAGATTGCTCTTATTCATCAAGAAAACCTTTTTCAAAAAAGTTTTTAAAAGTATTAAAAGAATATAAATATAATCAAAGTGAAGTTGCAATGATAGGTGATCAAATAGTAACTGATGTTTATGGTGGAAATAAAGTCGGAATATTTACTGTACTTGTAAAACCAATAAATAAAAAAGAATTATTTTTTACTAAAATTAATAGAATTATTGAAAAAAATATAATAAGAAAATTAGAAAAAAAGAAAATATTTAAGAAAGGAGAATACTATGAGTAAGAAGTGCATAGGATGTGGAGTTATATTACAATGTGTTGATTCATTTGAAGATGGTTATGTAAATCCAAGTGTTTTTGATACAACAATTATGTGCAAAAGATGTTTTAGATTAAAGCATTATGGGGAATATAAAGTAACTAATAAGTCAAATTCTTATTATAAAGGAATAATAAAAGATGTATTTAAAATGAATGAGTTAGTTCTTCATATTGTAGATATATTTAACTTGGGAAATATTGATTATATTTATAGTAAAGTATTTTCTCCTGCAATATTAGTTATATCTAAAATAGATATTCTTCCTAAAAGTGTTAATGAGGATAAGTTAATAAAATATTTTAAAAAGAAATATCCTAGATATAAAGAAGTTATTACAATAAGTAGTGATAAGAATTATCATATGGATGAAATATTAGAATTAATGATGAAATATAAAAATAGTAAAGAAGTATATGTATTAGGTAATTCTAATGCTGGTAAATCATCATTTATTAATAAAATTATAAAAAATTATACTGATAACAAAAATTTTATTGTAACAAGTTGTATGCCATCAACTACATTAAATGTTATATCAATTAAAATTAATGATGATTTAACATTACTAGATACTCCAGGAATAATTAATGAAGGAGATATAGTTAATTATTTAAGTGAAGATATAGTTAAATCAATTAATATAAAGCACGAAATTAAACCAAGAATATATCAAATTAAAGATAAAACATCATTATTACTTGAAAATATTGGTAGAATTGATTGCTTAAATGAATCAAATATATCTATTTATATATCAAATAATATTAATATAGAACATGCTAATTTTTTAAATAATACAAAGGGAAGAGAACTAAATCTTACTAAAATACATGTAGATAATGAAGAGGATTTAGTAATAGAAGGATTATGCTTTATAAAAGTGTCAAAAGATACAATGTTTAATATATATATGCCCAAGGGAGTAGCTGTATATACTAGAGATAAAATAATAGGAAATGATTAGTTTCCTATTATTTTATTTGTTTTATCAATAAATATATCATTATTAATTGGAAAATATGTTAATATTCCAAAGATAATATAAACAAATATAACTAATATTATAGTAATATTTTCCATTCTAAAATTCCTCATTTTAATTATCTTGTATGAAATTATTTCACTAATAATAATACTTATAAACATAAGTATAATAGTTATAAATATATTTTCACCTAAAGTATAATAAATAGGTAAAAATAAAATTAAAAATATAGGTATAGAAGAAACACCCGCTATAAAATTAGAAAAACATATATTATTAATATTCTCTAATTTACATATAACAATAACTTTTTGAATAGCACTAGAAAGCATAATACTCCCAAATAAAAGCTTCATATGTTCCCAAATACTTTCATTTACAGGTAGAAATATACTTGTTATAAAATTAGGAAATAAATCATATAAAGAATGAAATAAAAAAGGAAATATACATGCAATAATAGTACCAAAAATTTTTAATTTAAATTTATTCATATCAACACCCAATAAATATTATGATAAATTTTTATTAAAATACTTGTAAATGCACAAATTATTTGCTATAATTTAATTGTTTTTTGGCGAGATAGCTCAGCTGGCTAGAGCAATCGGTTCATACCCGATAGGTCAAGAGTTCGAATCTCTTTCTCGCTACCA
>CAZKUP010000068.1:0-6315 GCA_964555985.1 uncultured Clostridium sp.
ATTGCCTAAACTCTCTCTTTTTTATTTAGTCCTTGACATTGGGTACATTTTAAAAAAATTACAACTTTTTTTATTTACAAATCTATAGATAATAGTTTCTGTCGTTTATAAAGTGAAACATACTATAAATTATATTTTTTTATATTAAGAAAGAAAATTTAAAAATTTAATTAAATTTTTTTCTTACGAAAATTTAAAAAAAATGTTATAATTAGTATATAACTTAATTTATTTTATACTTTTATTTGGTTGATTGTGGAGGGGAAAATATGTTTAAAATTAATGATAGGGTTGTATATAAAAGAAATGTGTGTATAATAGAAGATATTGCTATTAATAAATTTTCTAAAAAGGAATGTTATTTTTTAAAGCCAATAGATGATAATTCTTTAAAAATAACTGTTCCTGTAGAACTTGGTGAAAGTGAAATAAGAAGTGTTATTTCTAAAGAAGAAGTTGAAAAAATAATATTAAATATTCCTAATATTGAGGTTATAAATCCAATAAATGAGAAGAATATTGAGAATGAATATAAGAAGTGTTTAGATGAATTTAGTCATGAGAATTTAATTAAAGTAATTAAAACTACATATTTAAGAAATAAATCTAGAATTGATTCTAAGAAGAAGATAAGTGATAAAGATGATATGTATTTTAAGATGTCAGAGCATTTGCTTTATACTGAGTTTTCAGTAGCGCTTAATATGAGCTATGATGAAACTTTAAATTATGTAGTAAGAAGTATTGAAGAAAAGAGTAGTGATAATAATGAAACCAATTAGTATTTTAGCATTAGAAAAGGATTTAGAGAATAAGCTTATTGATAAGAATTTAAATTATGTTGAAGATGTATGGAAATTAAAAAGAAAAGATTTAAAAGCATTAGGTTTTGCTAATGATGAGATAAATGATATTATAATAAGTTTACAATTAAGAGGTCTTGATTTAAATAAGAAAAAATATTAATTTTTTGTACATAATAATAATGGTGATAATATGGGATATATTTTTTCTCTTTTAGCAGCATTATTTTCAGGACTTACAACTATATTTGCAAAATTAAGTGTTACAAATGTTTCTAGTACTTTAAGTACTGGTTTAAGAACATTTGTAATACTTATTTTTAGTGTAATAATATTTTTATTTTTTGGTAATCTTAGTACTATTAGTACTTATTCATTAATTTTTATAATTTTATCTGGAATTACTACTTTTTTATTGTGGATAACATATTTTAAAGCACTCTCTTTAGCAGATGTATCATTAGTAACACCTCTTGATAAGTTAAGTATTATTTTAACACTTATTCTTTCTTTTATAATTTTTAAAGAAAAAATAACTATTATTAAACTTATATCAATGTTATTTATGATATTAGGGGCATTTTTAATGGTAAAAAAAGATAAAAAACCGAAAAATAATTACATTATATATTCTTTATTAACCGCATTTTTTACAAGTTTAGCAACTATATTAGGAAAGTTTGGATTAAAAGATGTAGATTCTCTTTTAGCAACAACATTAAGAACCCTTATAGTATTTATAATTTTAATAATATACATATTAGTAAAAAATGAGTATAAAGATATAAAAAAGATAAATAAAAAAGATATTTTATATATAATATTATCAGGTTTATCTACATGTTTATCATGGACATTTTATTTTATTGCATTAAAAGATAATGATACTTCTACCGTATTTACAATAGAAAAATTAAGTGCGGGAGTAGCAATATTATTTTCAATTATATTTTTAAATGAGAGCCTTGATAAAAGAGGAATATTAGGTTTTATTTTAATAATACTTTCAACTTTTATGTTAATATTATTTAATTAAAAATATTATTCTTAAACCTATATTTCTATGATAAATATATTAATTTAAAAAAATATATTTTATAAGAAAATAGTTGAAATATAACTTAGATATTCACAAAATGCTATAAAAATAGTATAATACATATATATTTAAGGAGGAATTATGGGAAGAGCTTATGAAGTAAGAAAAGCATCTATTCAAAAAACAGGTGCTGCTAGAGGAAAGGTATATGCTATGTATTCTAAGGAAATTTATAGTGCTGCTAAGAAAAGTACTGATTTAGATGCTAATCCTACATTAAAAAGGTTAATTGAAAAAGCAAAGAAGGAACAAGTTCCAAGTGATATTATTAATAGAGCTATTGAGAAGGTTAATAGTGGTGCTTTAGAATCTTATGATAGTTTAAGATATGAAGGTTTTGGACCTGGTTCTTCAACTCTTTTAATAGATTGTCTTACTGATAATGTTAATAGAGCTGTAAGTGATGTAAGAGCTGCTTTTTCAAAAGCTAAATGTAAATTAGGTGCAGCTGGTAGTGTTTCTTATATGTATGATAACTTATGTATAATTAGTTTTAAAGGATTAACTGAAGATGAAACTATTGAGGCACTTATTAATGGTGAAGTGGATGCTGAAATAGAAGTAGAGGATGATGTAATAACATTATATGGTAATCCTCAAGATTTATTTAAAATAAAAAATGCAATTCTTGCTTATAAAAATGTTACATTTGATATGGATGAAATAACTACATTACCTAAAGAAAAAACTACTTTAGAAGGTGATGATTTAATTCAATTTAAGAAGCTACTTGCTTTACTTGATGATGTTGATGATGTTCAAAATGTTTATCATAATGTTGATTTAGGAGAGTAATCTTCTATAACATTAAATGTTTATGAATATAGTAATAATTATATTTTTATAAAAGATATTAGTAGCAAAGTAATAATAGATAAATTTGTAAATACAAAAGGACAATATTGATTATGTATAATACATTATATATGATCAATATTTTTTTATTGACAATAATATTTTTTTGAGTATTATAAAGTTCTAAAGAAAGGAGTTTTATTATAATGAATAATGATATTGATAAACTTTTAATAGAAAGAAAGAATGAACTTATTGAACTTGAAAATCAAATTAAAAATTATAAAAAATATAAGATAAAAAGAGAGCTAGCTATAAGTTTAAATACTATAAAATTAATTATGCCATATATTATAGCTTCATGTATTTCTATTGGCGGTCTTAAGTTATATGGTGTTGGATATCCTTTTTATATGGATAAAGAAAAAAATGAAAAATATATTAAGAAACAAATAGATAGTAAGGGAAATATATCTGTTTATGAACAATATGATGAATTTGATAACATGATAGCTACTTTAAACTATTATTCAAGTTGGGTAAAAAAGGATTCTTTTTATGAAAGAAGAGTTGATACATATCAAATTGATTGTGTAAATGATGAAGATATATATGAATTAATTAATAAAGGAAATATTGATATAACTGATATTGCACATAAAAAAGTTTCTAGTAGATTAGAAAAAAAGAATAATTTAAATATAAATGAATTAGAAGAAAGTGAGTATGTAGAAGCATTAATATATTCTAAAAGTACAGATGAATTTATTGTATTTGAAAGTATGGGCACTAATATTAGAGATACTTTTCTTCATTGTGTATTTTTAGTGTGTATTGAGATGTTAACTTTCGAATCAAGAAAACACTTCTCAAAATTTAATTATAAAGAGGAAATAGAAAAAATATATGAATTATATGATACAACAGATTTAGATAAATTAATTAAAAGATATGAAATAAGAAAAGAAAATTATAATAGGTTGGTAAAAAAAGTATGAATAGATTTATTGATAATGATTATAGTATATTTGAATTTATAAATCCTAAAGATAATGATTCATTTTCAAATATGAGTGGTAAAGAATTACAAGAATTAATATATAGACTTAATAAATATTATCTTGAATTAAGAAATACTCTTAATTTAAATAGAAATATTACTTTTGGTTTTGAATTAGAATTTGAGGATGCTAATACTGGGGAAATAAGGTATGAATTAAGAAAAAATAAATTACTTGATGATTGGCATCTTGTAGGGGATGTTTCATTAGATAATGGTGCGGAAATAGATTCTCCTATACTAAGAGATGATTTTATTTATTGGAATGAATTAAAAAAAGTATGTAATATTGTAAAAGAAAATGCAATAATTGGGAATAATTCAGCAGGGCATATTCATATAGGAGCACAAATATTAGGTAGTAATCCAATAAATTGGCATAATTTTTTAAAATTATGGGCTGTCTATGAAAAAATAATTTTTAGATTTTTGTACGGAGAACAATTAACTGCTAGAAAAAGTCTAAAAATATATGCTTATCCTGTACGTGAAATGTTTATTGAAGAGTATTTAAAGATAAAAGTTGTAATGGAAAGAATGAATGTTTCTCCTGATTTAATAATTGATAAAGTTAAATCTGATTTAGGGGAACAAGCTGTTAATTTTGCAAACTGTATATATGATTCATTGGATGAATTTAAATATAGTAATACAATAGAATTTAGATGTCCAAATGGAACACTTGAACCTATAATATGGCAAAATAATTTAAATTTACTTGTAAATATATTAATGTATTCTAAAAGTAGAAAATTTGATGATAACACAATTAATTTAAGAGAAAATAAAAATAAAGATGATTTTAATGATTTAGAATGGTATGATGAAATTTATTTAATTGATGCACTAGAACTTAGTGATATGATATTTAATAATAATTTAGATAAATTATATTTTTTAAGGCAATATTTAAAGAATTTTGAAGTATATCAAAAAAATATTAAATGTAAAAATTTTATAAAAAAAATATAAAAAATAAAAATTTTACATTTAAAAAAAAGTATGCTATAATCATGTTATAGTAGGTGAATTATATGAGTACAGGTAGAATAAACATTGGAGGTATTCTAACATCAATATCTATGGGGATTAATGAATCTGAAATAGAGAAAAATGAATTTGTTGATGAGGATACTATTGAACTTGATGAAGTGATAAAAGAGGTTAATAATATTAATGAATTATGAGATTGATTTATTTTTAAGTTTTATTGCTGAAATTTCTAAAAATGAAATAGTAATTGATGAAAATATTGTTTATTCTAACTTAGTAACTTTTAATTTAACTACTATAGATATTTCACACTACTTAGATTTAATTATAAATGACACTAATAAAATAAATTCTATTAAAATTATAAAAGAAGATAATTATATAAAGTTAGAGTCATATAAGTTTAAATATACTAAAAATGATATAAAATTATATATTCCTTTAAATAAAGACTATATTCGTAATGTAGTAGATTTAATTACGTTTTTAAAAGATAATAATATTCTTTTTTCAATAAAAATATTAAATAGTATTAGAAATGATAATGTAGTATTAACATTAAATAATTTATTAGATTCAGAAAAGGTAAGAAAATATGTTAATAGTAATCAGTTATTAATAAAAAATTTAATTAATACTAATCCATTTATGTATAAAGATAATATATCTTTCTCATTTGATGGAGTTCTAGTGTATAATAAAGTTTTATCTTCTTTAATTAGTGAATATATAAATAAATGTATTAGTTTAAAGAAGATTGATTTGGTAAGTGGTATTGATTTTTATAATTATTTAGTTAATAAAAATAATACACTATATTCTAATATAAATACTCTTATATATGAAAATAAATTTATATCTATACCTACTGAAATACTTAATTATAAGTTTATTTTAGAAATGATTATATCTATATTAGAAAATAAAGTATCATTAAAAGATTTTAGTGATAGAGTAAAATCTTTTAACATTGATTCAAAAAATGAATTAGATAAAATAAAATTATTAATAAAAAATGATAAAAGTGACGTAGTAATAACTCCACTTCAAAAGGAAACATTTGATTATGTTTATTTAGTGTATTCTAAGAATAATTCTGAAAATGCAATTAAAATATTTAAATATTTTAATAAAATATATGATTATAGAATATTTACTAGAGAAAATAATATAAGAAATATGATAATAGATTCCAGATTAACACCTATTGTAATAAAAAAACTATTATTTGAAGAGATGAAAAATGCTCTTATTAATGCATCTATTGAAACTATGCTTAAGTATGATGTAATTCAACTAGGTAAAGCTTTATTTGGTATAAAAAATAATGATTACAGTGCTTTTACAAATCATAATAATGCTAGAAATAATTTAAGAGTTATGGTAAGTAAAGATGAGATAGATGAGTTATTATCTAATGTATTATTAAAAGATATTAAAGATGATAATTATTGGATTTTTATTGAACTTGTTAATAAAGAAATAAATAAATAATACCTATATGGTATTTTGTTAGTGTAGAATAAGTGTGGAGATTTATAACCTTTAAGTAGTACTTATAATTA
>CAZKUP010000069.1:0-6189 GCA_964555985.1 uncultured Clostridium sp.
ATAAAGTATTGTAGCAATAAAAGTATATTTACTAAAGAATATGTAATAAGAGAGGAGCGTTTATAAAATAAAGGTGCACTCCTTGCTCACTATTTGTCTTAGTGTTATTATAGAATTATTACTGATAGTTATTAAATATTATATAAGATAAAGTATTTATTAATATGAATTTATTTGGTTATTATTTGAAAAAAATTTATTTTTTGTTAAATACTTGCATTTATTATAATTTTTTGTATATTTGTGTATGAAAATGTGTTGAAATATGTAATAAAAAGTGTTATAATTCTTATGAATTTAAGTTGGAGGGAGGGAAATAGAATGACTAGAACTGTAGTAAAGGGTAACTTTGAAAATTCTTTAAAAAGATTTAAACAACAAGTTGCTAAGAGTGGTACTCTCTCTGAAAAGAAGAAAAGGGAACACTTCAGTAAACCAGGTGTTTTAAGAAGAGAAGCTAAGAAGAATGCTATTATAAATAGTAGAAAGCAAAATAGAAAAAATAGAAATTATGACTAGGAGTGATTATCTTGCTAGATAAAATTAATAGTGATATAGTGCTTGCTATGAAGAGTAAGGATGCATTAAAACTTTCTACTTTGAGGATGCTTAAGGGCGCAATTGATTTAGAGAGAATTAATAAGAAGTTAGAGAAGGTATCTGATGAGGATATTGTATCTATTATAAGTAAGCAAATTAAAACTAGAAAGGAATCTATTGCTGAGTTTTTAAAGGGTGGTAGACAGGATTTAGTTGAAAAAACTAATGAGGAAATTAATATTTTAAGTGTTTATATGCCTAAAATGCTTAGTGAAGATGAGATTAGTGTATTTGTTGATGAAGCTATAAGTAAAGTAAATGCTACTAGTATTAAAGATATGGGTAGTGTTATGAAAGAGTTATCAGCTAAATTAAAGGGTAAGGCAGATATGTCTTTGGTAAGTGCTATAATAAAGAATAAGTTAAATTAAGACTTCTATGTAGGTCTTTTTTTCATATATTTTAATAGGTGATATTTTTGATTTTGAATAGAGTAAAAAATTATATAGAGCCATCATCTTTAGAAATACATATATATAAGGATGGTGTTTATATTCTTAATTATTGTGAAATATCTAGTTTTAGTGATAATAGAATTGATATATTAAATGATGTTAAAAAGGTATCTATATTGGGTAGTAAGTTAGTTATTTCTAGGTTAAAAAAATATGAAATGTTTATATCAGGTGATATTAAAGAGGTTATATTATAGTATGAATAATTATTTTAATAATATAGTTATTCTTAAGGTAAAAACTCGTAATGTTGATTATTTTTTATCTAAGTTATATAAACTTAATATAGATATTTATAATGTAATTGTTAATAGTTATAATGAAATTGTAATTGAAATTAATTATGATGATTTAAGTAAATTAAAATTTTTGTCTTTATTAAATAAAATAGAAATAATTGATTATAAGGGTAGAATTAAAAGAAAAAATAAATTGTTATTTAATAAGACTTTGTTTATCTTTATTGTAATTGGTTTTATATTTTTATATTTTTTATCTAATATAATTTTTAGTATTGAAATTGAACATTCTAATAGTGCACTTAGAGAGTATGTAATGGATGAATTAAGTGCTAATGGGATAAAAAAATATAGTTTTAAGAAAGATTTTGATGAATTAAATGAGATTAAGAATAAAATATTAAATAATAATAAAGAAAAGATTGAATGGTTAGAAATTATAAGAGAGGGCACAAAATATATTGTTAAGTTAGAGGAAAGAAATATCAATAGTGCAACTACTGATTATAAGTATCAGGATATTATTTCTACACATGATGCAGTTATTAAAAAAATTGTTGCTAAAAGTGGTGTTAAGGTAAAAGAGGTAAATGAGTATGTTAAAAAAGGAGATACTATTATAAGTGGTACGATATATTTGAATGATGAAATTAAAGATATTGTTAAATCTATAGGGGAAATTTATGGAGAAGTGTGGTATAAATTAAGTATAGAGTATCCAATTATTAATGATGGTGATGTTTTAACAGGTAGTAGTATAAGTGCTTATTCTATTAATTTTTTTAGTAAAAGGTATGTATTATTTAATAAAAATAAGTATAAAAATAGTAAAATAGAAAGTAAGTATTTAATTAAAAATAATATTCTTCCTATAGGTATTTCTTATGATAAAATATATGAATTAACTAATAATTCATATATTAATACAATAGATGAAGCTATTATTAATGCAAGAAGATATGCTTATGAAAAAATAAAAGAAACTCTTTCTGAAAGTGAGTACATAATTAGTGATAACCTCTTGAATTATCAAGTAAATAGTAATACAATATATATGAGTGTTTTTTATAGAGTTTATAAAAATATAACAGCTACTAAAGAAATAATAATAGAATAGAGGTGTAATATGCTTAAGGAAATAGTTTTCGAAATATTTGGTGGAGCATGGCCTATGATAGTAATATTTACTGTAATACTATCTTCTATTAGAATTGCTTTTTTAATTAGTAAAAAAGAAAAGTTTGTTATTTATAAAGAATTTACTTATCTTTTATTTGTTATATATTTACTTAGTTTATTCTATATTGTAACATTCCAGGATAATAATTATGGATACTCTAATTTTATTCCATTTAAGGAAATATTTAGATATAATATTAATTCAAAATTATTTTTTAGAAATATTATAGGAAATATACTTTTGTTTATGCCTTTTGGTCTTTTTACAGCAGCGTATTTAGATTCGAATAAAATATATCCTATATTTATTCTTACATTTATATCTTCTTTATCAGTTGAAATAGTTCAAAAAATAATAGGTAGAGTATTTGATATAGATGATATTATACTAAATGTTTTAGGTGGTGTGATTGGGGCACTTATATATATTGTATTAGATAGTATTAGAGATAATCTTCCTAATCCATTTAATAAGGAATGGTTTAAGAATTTATTATTTATATTGTTACTTGTTATTGCAGTTATTTATTTTACAAATGGTATAGAATTTATTAATAGGATGGTGGAGTAATGAATAAGATAGAATTTTATAATGAAACTAGTGAAAAAGTAGAAGAATTAAAGGAATTAAAGAAGTTATCTAAATATATGATTAAGTATATGAATTTAAAAAATATAAATTTTTCAGTTATATTTGTAGATAGTGATACAATTAAAGATTTAAATAAAAATTATAGAAAAATAGATAGAGTAACTGATGTAATAACATTTAGACTTGCTGATTATGAAGAGGTATATGTAGGTAAAACAAATGTTTTGGGTGATGTGTACATATGTTTAGATAAAGCACACGATCAAGCAAATGAGTATAATCATTCTTATTTAAGAGAATTATCATTTTTATTAGTGCATGGGTTTCTTCATTTATTAGGTTATGATCATATGAATACAGAAGATGAAAAGAAAATGTTTAGTTTACAGGAGGAAATATTAGATGGCTTTGGTATCAAAAGATAAAAAAAATATTATTAAGGATGAATTAGATAGAAGAGATTTAAATACTAAATCAATTATGAATATAATTAAATATTCTTTAAATGGTATTAAGGTATATATTGATGATGGTAAGAGTTTTATTATTTATTCTTTTTGTACTCTTTTAGAAATAATACTAGGATTTGTATTTAAAATAAATGGTCTTGAATGGATATTATTAATTTGTATGCTTGGAATAATTCTTGCTGTAGAACTTATTAATACTGCAATAGAAAATGTATGTGATTCTGTTACAAAGGAATATAATTTGTATATTAAGGCATCAAAAGATTGTGCGAGTGGTGCGACATTTGTTATTTTTATTGTTATGTGTATATTAAATATTATAATATTTTATCCAAAGATTATTGCATTATTTTAGGAGGGTCTATGAAGGAAGTTTTAATTAAATTATTAGATAATAGTAGAAGTGATTATTTTAATTTTAGAGTAAGTGCAGCAATTGTAACTAAAGATAAAACTTATTATGGGGTTAATGTAGAAACATCTTCTCCAGCAGCAGGTATTTGTGCAGAAAGAAATGCTCTTTTTTCTGCAATAACAGAGGGAGTAGATACAAAAGATATAAAAGAAGTACATGTTATGAGTAAAAATGGAGTTACTCCATGCTTTATATGTAGACAAGCTTTTGTAGATTATCTTGATATGTCTACTAAAGTATATATATATGATTTATCTGGTTTAAAAGAAAGTTTTTTAGTGAGTGATTTAATAACTCATGCATTTGGAAAGGAAGATTTAGAATGAAATCAGGATTTGTAAGTATAATCGGAAGACCTAATGTAGGAAAAAGTACATTATTAAATACAATAATGGAAAGAAAAATTGCAATCACTTCTTCTAAAGCACAAACTACTAGAAATAATATAATGGGCATATATCATGCTGATGATACTCAAATTATATTTATTGATACACCTGGTATTCATAAACCAAAACATAATTTAGGTAAAGCACTTAATAGCATGGCATATTATTCTATAAATGATGTTGATGTAATTGTTTTAGTTGTTGATATAACAGAAGATTTTGGAAAGGGAGATGCTTTTGTTATTGATAAATTAAAAGATATTAATAAGCCTGTAATACTTGTTTTAAATAAGATTGATAGAGTTAGTAAAGAAGTTATATTAAAGAAAATACATGAGTATAAAGATTTATATGATTTTAAAGAAATAATACCTTTATCAGGAAAAAATAAAAAGGATACTCAAATTTTAATTAATGAAATAAAAAAATATTTAACAGATGATATTAAGTATTATGATGATGATTATATTACTGATAAAAATTATGAGTTTTTTGCTGCTGAATATGTTAGAGAAAAAATACTTAATTATACTAATGAAGAAGTTCCTCATGCAATAACATGTTTAACAGAAAATATTCGTCCAGGAAAGGACGCTACTGAGATAGATGTTCTTATTATTGTTGAAAGAGAGGGTCTTAAGAAGATTATTATTGGACATAATGGTGAGATGATTAAGAAAATAGGTATTGAAGCAAGACATGATATAGAAGAACTTATTGGTAGAAAAGTTTATTTGAATTTATATGTAAAGACTATTCCAAGATGGAGAAGTAAGGAAAAGTATTTATTTGAATTAGGTTTTAAAAATAATGAATAATAATTGATATATTTGTCCACTATTATATTAGAAAGGTGGATATTTATGACTAAAGATGATTTATGGAATCTATTTAAAATGACTGGTGATATAACATATTATTTAAGGTATAAAGAAGCTATAAAGAAAGGAAAATAATATGCTTAAGGATGTAAAAGGTATCGTTTTAAAAGAAAGAGATTATGGTGAATCTAGTAAGATTTTAGATGTATTTACTAAGGAATATGGTATTATTGGTGTAATATCTAAGGGTTCTAAAAAAGTAAAAAGTAATTTATCTGGAGTGTCAACAAGACTTACATATGGAGTATTTCATATTTATTATAAAGAAGATAAGTTATCTACTTTAACTAGTGTTGATGTTATTAATCCATTTATTAATATAAAGAATAGTGTAATTAATATAAGTTTTGCAACTTATATTTCTGAACTTGTTTTTCAAGTTGTTCGTCAATCAATAAAATTTGATGAGATATTTGATTTATTTGAAAGTGCACTTATTAAGATAAATGAATTATTTGATCCAATGGTAATTACTAATATATTAGAACTTAAATTATTATCTTATCTTGGTGTTGAACCAATATTAGATAAATGTTCAAAATGTGGTTCAAAAGCAAATATTATTACTTTATCACATGATAAAAATGGACTTATTTGTAAGAAATGTAGAACATATGAAAAAATAGTAGATATAAAAACAATTAAATATATAAGAATGTATTATTATTTAGATATATCTAAAATATCTAAGATAATAATGGATTATAAGATTAAAAATGAAATAGATGATTTTTTAACTAATTATTATAATACACATACAGGTATATATTTAAATTCTAAAAGCTTTATAGATGATTTAAAAAAAGTTAATATTTATGTATAAAATACTATTTAATAAGTAGTATTTTATTTATTTTATTACAATAGTGTATAGTAAAAAAGATAAATTATAGTAATATTGGTAATAAGTATTTTATAAAATAATTTTTTATAATACATAGTGACCCCTAGGTTATTATGTATTTTTTG
>CAZKUP010000070.1:0-6177 GCA_964555985.1 uncultured Clostridium sp.
AAATTATTTATTTAATAATTTATTTATTATATTTATAAACAATGATTGATATTCTACTTCTTCATTTGATTCCTCTGCTTCTATTAGACATAGTGGTGGGAATAGTATACACCACCAATTATTTCCTTCTGCTTTTCCTAATTTTACTAGTAATGATTCGTAATTTCCTTCTTTGTATGTTGTGTTTTTGTATTGTTTTTCTGGGAAATAATTGTATCCATAGTTTATAGTGTATGAGTAGTTTACATCTTGTAGACTTTTTTCTATATTGTTGCTTAAATTTGTTATGTTATTTTTTATTATTTTTCTTGCGTTTTCTATGTCTTTTTCTTCTTTTAGTAATTCATATAATTGTTGTTTTAGGTTATCACTTACTTGGTTTTTTATTTTTTGATCGTATTCACTATTACTATTTGCAATAACTCTTATTCTTAGTACATCGTCTTTTTCTTTTTGATTTGGTAATATTATTATTATTGCTATTAATAGTAATATAAATATTTTTTTCATTGATATTCCGCCTTTCATATTAATATTGGTCTATTTATTTATTTTTTATTCATTAAAAAATAAATATCACTTTTCTGTGATATTTTATATACTTTCTATAGATAATATTTTTATTTGATTTGATATTAATTTTTTATTTTTATTTATATTTTTAGATAAATCAGTAGATAGATATTTTTTTAAATCATCACTAAATATTGTAACTACGTTATCATTATTTTTTCCATTTATTACTGCTGCTATTAAATTAGCACCACTTGATATTCCTACTCCTATTCCATAATTTTTTGATAGTATTCTAGACATATTTATTGCATCTAAATCACTAATTGTTGTAATATTATCAATTATATTTAAATTAACAATACTTGGAATAAAATTATCTGCTATTCCTTCTATTTTATGTTTTCCTTTTGTTTTGTTTTTAGATAATATTGGTAGTTGAAGTGGCTCTACTGCAATTACTTTTAATGATTTATTTTTTTCTTTAATTCTTTTAGATATACCCATAAGTGTTCCTCCTGAACCTATTCCACTTACAAACATATCTATGTGATTTATTTGTTTTATTATTTCTTGACCTGTTGTTTTATAGTGTGCTTCTATATTTTTTTTATTGTTAAATTGGTCTATTCTAAATCCATTTATTTTTTTTGCAAATTTATTTGCTTTTTTTATTATTTTTTGATAGTTACTATTTGATATAATATGTACTTTTGCACCATATAATTTCATTATTTTTATTCTTTCTATACTTACATTTTTTGGAATGAATATATGTACTTCATGTCCGTAATATGCTCCTATTGCGGCGACTGAAATACCTGTATTACCACTAGTTACTTCTACTAAAGGCATATCTTTTGTTAATGTTTTATTTTTATATGACTTGTTTATAATGTAATAAATTATTCTATCTTTTATACTACCTGTTAAATTATAATATTCTAATTTTGCATATACATTAACTATTTTATTATTATATTTTGTAATTATTTTTATCATTGGAGTATTTCCTATTAATTTATTAATACTCATGTAATTCACCTCTATTTATATTATATTAATGCTTTTATTTATTGAAACTCATTTATCTTATGTAATATGTTTCGACTAGAAATATTATTAAATTATTGTAATAAGACGTCAGGATAAAAAAAATACCACATATTATTAGTGGTAATTTATTTATTCATTATAAATATCATTCTATCTCTTTGTTGCATATCTTTTTTAGCAATTATTTTTATATTATCTAAATATTTATTAGCCAATAGAATTATATCTTCTTTTTGATTTTCTCCTATTTCAAAAGCAATAATAAAGTCTTTATTTAGATTCTTTTTACATGTTTTTAATATTTGTTCATAGTAATAAAGTCCATTATTTTTAGCATATAATGCCTTTTTAGGTTCATTATTTTTTACTATATCCATTATTTTTTCATCATATGATATATATGGTGGATTACTTATTATTACATCGTATTTATCATTTGTTTTTGTTAAGAGATTAGAATGTATTAGTTTTATATCTAATCCTTTTGAATTAATTTTTGCTACTTTTAAAGCTTTTTTAGATATATCTAAAAGATGTACATTTGATGTAGGTATTTCATTTTTTAAAGTAATTCCAATACATCCAGTACCTGTACCTATATCTAGTATTTTTACTTTATTTTTATACTTTTTTTTAATTAATTCTATTGTATTTTCTACTAATTCTTCTGTTTCAAATCTAGGTATTAATGTATTTTTATTTACTTTATATGTATATCCATAGAAATTAACATTTCCTACTATATATTGCACTGGTATATGTCTTGATTTTTTTACTAATTTAATTATTTTATATGCTTTTATTAATGATATTTTTTCATTATTATAAATAAAATTATTTAAGTCATATTTATATTTTAATATATAATTTAAATTAGTAATATCTTCTTTTTTTAATTTATTTAATATTTCTTTATAATTCATTATTTTTAAGTTTTCTTTTTTGATCTTCTAATATAAGTGCTTCTATAACTTCATCTAATTTACCAAGCATTACTCTATCTAATTGCATTAATGTAAAGTTAATTCTATGATCTGTTAGTCTATTTTGTGGGAAGTTATAAGTTCTTATTTTTTCTGATCTATCACCAGTACCTATTTTACTTCTTCTTTCTGCTCCTTCTTTTTCTTCTTTTTCTCTTAATTTCATATCATAAAGTCTAGTTTTAAGTATTTTTATTGCTTTTTCTTTATTTTTTATTTGACTTCTTTCTGTTTGAGAATAAACAATTACACCTGTAGGAATATGTGTAAGTCTTACAGCAGAATCTGTTGTATTAACTCCTTGTCCTCCACAACCGCTACTTCTTGTAATATCAATTCTTACTTCACTCATATCAAGTTCAAAATCTAATTCTTCTGCTTCTGGCATTACTACTACTGTTGCAGTTGATGTATGTACTCTTCCTTGTGTTTCTGTAACAGGCACTCTTTGTACTCTATGTGCTCCACTTTCATATTTTAATCTTGAATAAGCACCTTCTCCTTTTATCATAAATTCAACTTGTGAATATCCTCCACTAGTGCCTTTAACTTCATTTATAAGTTCATGAGTCCATCCTTTTGATTCAGCATATTTAATATACATATCATATAAGTCACCTGCAAAGATGTTTGCTTCATCTCCACCAGCTGCGCCTCTTATTTCAATAATTACGTTTTTTTCATCATTTGGATCTTTTGGTATAAGTAATACTTCTAACTTTTCTTCTAATTCTTCTTTTCTTTTTTCTAAATTACTAAGTTCTTCTTTAGCAAATTCTCCTAAATCTTTATCATTAAGCATTTCTTTTGCTTCATTTATACCATCAAGTACAATTTTATATTCTTTATATGTTTCAACAGTTTCCTGAAGATTTCTTGATTCTTTTGATAATTCCATTGTTTTTTTTATATCTTGTATTACTTCACTAGTAGATAACTTTTCTTGTATTTCATTATATCTTGTTAAAATTTGGTCTAATCTTTCTATCATAAATACCTCCTTTTACTCGTTTTCTTCATCCTCTTCTATTTCTTCTTCTGATAAAATTGTTAAATCATCCATTTCATCATCTAAATCATCTTCTATATCTTCTAATATTTCAGTATCTTCAAGTACTGCTTCATCTTCTGTTTCAATTACTTCTTCTTCAGCGTCTATATCTTCAAATTCCTCAAGTTCACTATCTGCTTCATCTTCTATAACTATTTTTACTTGGTGATTTTCTGATAAATCCCATAATCCATCTACTAAGTAGAATCTTTTATCTAAATTTAATGAAGTATAAAATTCACCAATTAAATTTTCTAATGTACTATTATCATAGTTTAAAATATCACATACTTCTTTTAAAAGAGAAAGAGTATTTAATACTTTTTTTTCATATTTAATAATATTATATGCAATGTCTAAATGTGACATTTTTTCTAGTTCTTGACTAGATAATTTTCTTATATCCATAGTTTCCTCCTACATTTTTTCTAAGGCTTTTACACCTATTAGATTTAAAGCATTATTTATAGTTATTTTTACTGTTTTAATTAAATTAATTCTTTCATTTGTATATCTTATATCTTCTGATATAATTTTTTCATGTGAATAATATGAATGAAATAATGTTGATAATTCATACACATAGTTTGTAATTAAATGTGGCATTCTTTTTACCGCTGCTGATTCAACTACTTCTTTAAATTCATATACTTTATTTAATAATTCAAATGCATATTCTGATGAAATAGTAGTATATTCTTTTATTTCTTCATTAGTGTCATGTTCTTTTAGTATTGAACAAATTCTTGCATGTGCATAATTTACATAATATACTGGGTTTTCATTTGATTTTTTTGTTGCTAAAGTTATATCAAAATTCATTTGTGTATCTAAGCTTTTATTAGCAAAGAAATATCTTGATGCATCAATTCCAACTTCTTCTATTAATTCTGTTATTGTTATTGTTTTTCCTGTTCTTTTACTCATTTTTATTTCTTCATTATTTTTTATTAATTTAACCATTTGAAGTAATTTAACATCTAATTTATTTTTATCATATCCAAGTGCTTCAATAGCAGAATTTAATCTTGTAACATATCCATGATGATCAGACCCAAATACATCTATTAATTCATCATACCCTCTATCTATCTTATCTAAATGATAAGCAATATCAGGCACTAAATATGTATAAGTATTGTCTTTTTTTATAATTACTCTATCTTTATCATCACCATATTTTGTAGTTTTAAGCCATGTTGCATCATCTTTTTTATAAATATTACCTAGCTCATCTAATTTATTTAAGCATTCTTCAATTCTACCACTTTTTCTTATTTCTTTTTCACTTGTCCATACATCAAATTCTACTCTAAAATCTTTTAAATCTTTTTTTATTCTATTTAATAATTTTTCAACACCTAAATTAGTAAAATATTCTAAATCTTCATTTAATTTTTCATCTTTATATTCATTATATATACCTTTTGCTATATCTATTATTTCTTCACCATAATAACCATCTTCTGGCATAGGTAATTCTATACCACAAAGATTATTATATCTTACCTTTATAGATTGACCTAAATTATTAATTTGATTTCCACCATCATTAACATAATATTCTCTTGTTACATCGTATCCAGCAAAAGACATTATTCTTGATAAATTATCTCCATACGCTGCGCCTCTTGCTGTTCCTACATGAAGTATTCCAGTAGGGTTTGCACTTACATATTCTATATTTATTTTAGAATTTAATCCAATATTACTTTTTCCATAATCAGTATCTAGATTTATTATTTCATTTATTCCACTTAATAAATAATTTTTATTTAAATAAAAATTTATAAATCCTGCTCCTGCTATATCTATTCTATCTATTATATTATTATTTTTTATATTAGATACAATATTATTTGCAATTTCTCTTGGATTTTTCTTTAATACTCTTGCAAGACTCATTGCTACATTAGAAGAAAAATCACCATTCTTCTTATCATTAGGTATTTCTATTACATAAGAGATATCTTTAATATTTTCTTTTGCTAATGCATCATCAATAATTTCTTTTAATTTTTCTTTAGTATTCATTATAACCATCACTCCATTAATAGTAACTTATATTCAAATGTTCCAATTGAATTATTATCATTAAATAACTCATAACTTATATATATTCTATTCTCTTCTATTTCTAATATCTTAGTATATACATCTATTTCTAAATTTAAACCTATAGAATTTACTATGTATTTACATCTTTTCTTTTCATTTTTAATAAATTCTAAATTTAAATCATACTCTTCATTTTTTCTTTCCATTTTAACTTTATTTTCAAATAATTCAATTGTAACATTTAAATTTTCCTCTACATATTTTAATGTACAATCATTCTCATCATAATCTGCAATTGCTTCTATTGTTGTTGTTTCGTTATTTGAATTAGAAAGCACAGAATAAATTTTAACTTTTCTCATAACTTTTCTCCAATAAACTACGCTACATTATAGCACATTTTTTTAATAATTTACACAAAAAATTAAAATTTGTGTTTTTTTACATTTGAAAGTATATCATACTTTTGTATATATTGTTATATTTTTTTAAAATTTTTTGTAATAAATATTATTT
>CAZKUP010000071.1:0-6115 GCA_964555985.1 uncultured Clostridium sp.
TAAAACAAGCCCATAAAATAAGGGCTTGTTATCGACTATTTGGTGACCAGTACGGGATTCGAACCCGTGAATGCCGCCGTGAAAGGGCGGTGTGTTAAGCCACTTCACCAACTGGCCAAAAAAAATGGCGCCTCAACTAGGACTTGAACCTAGGACCCCTTGATTAACAGTCAAGTGCTCTAACCGACTGAGCTATTGAGGCATTTAAATGGTGGGCCTGAATGGACTTGAACCATCGACCTCACGCTTATCAGGCGTGCGCTCTAACCACCTGAGCTACAAGCCCATACCAAACATTTAAATTTCAATGACTACTTCATTATATAATGCTTTTTAGAAAAATGCAACACTTTTTTTATATTTTTTTTAAAAAAACTATTATTTAATATAAAATAATGATAAAATTAATATGAGGAGTGTGAAGTATGGGAGTAATTTTTACTTTTTTAATGGGACTATTAATGTCCTTTGAAGCAATTACTGACAATGACTACTTTTGGCATGTAGCAGTCGGTAAATGGATTGATATTAATAAATCAATTCCAAATAAACCTTTATTTTCATGGTGGGGTTTAAAAGAAAATTTAAATTGGACTAGCCATGAATGGTTAACAGAATGGATAATGTATAAATTAGGTGATGTTGGTTGTATAGTTATTATGCTTATAATCTTTTTACTACTTTATTATATTATGTATAAAATGCTTAAATTAAAAATGAATAAGTTATTAGATGTAAAATGGATATATTTACTTATGATGACTGTATTCTTTAAGGTTACTGGTCCAAGGCCTTATATAATAAGTTTACTTTTCTTTGCTTATTTAATTTATGTTCTTATGAGTTATTTAGATAAAGAAAAACATTTTGATAAATTAATATGGACACTGCCAATTATGCAATTTATGTGGGCAAATTTACATGGAGGTTCCTCTTCTATGCCATATTTATTTATAATATTAATTCTTCTTTCTAATTTATTTATTAAGGTATTTAAAATAAAAGATGAAAGGTGGACAAGTTATTTACTTACTAAAAAGCAAATAACTACTCTACTTAAGGTATTATTATTAATTTTAATTGCAACATGTTTAAATCCAACTGGATATAAGTTATTAATTTATCCATTTACAAATATGCTTGATACTAATATGATTGATTTAATATTAGAATGGCAAAGTCCTTCATTTCATGGATTGCTTGGGTTATATATATTTATAATGATATTTGTACCTGTATTTAATATGATTTTTTATCATAAGAAATTTAAATTTTATGAAATAGTTATATTTGGACTTATGTTTTATATGTGTCTTAAATCACAAAGATTTATTGGTATGTTTGGTATATATTCAACATGGATTATTGGTAAGTATTTATTCTTTGATGATAAATTTTATGAAAGAATTAAAAAGCCATTTATAAAATATGAAAAAATTATTAAGTATGTATTTTCTTTATTTTTAGTAATTTCACTTGTATTTGTTGGATATAAACAAATAACTAATTTTAAATTAGTAGATAATCATGGTTTTTATAGTGATGAGGCAGTTAAGGAAATTATTAAATTAAAACCTACTAGAATGTATAATGATTTTGGTGCGGGTGGATATTTATTATATAAGTTAAGTGAATATGACGCTCTTGATGATATAGAGATATTTATATATGGATTAGGAGATGTATTTAGTAATAATATTTTACCTGATTCAATAATGTTATATAATGCTAAAGATGCAAGAAAATATATTGATAAATATGATTTTGATGTAATATTAACAGTAAGTTCTTCTCCTCTTAGATATTTTTTAGAAGAATGTGAAGATTTTACTATAAAGTATTATGATGATATGAATTATATTTTTGTAAGAACTAGTAATTAGTTCTTTTTTTTAAAAAAGAATCAAAATTGGCTTTTGATTCTTTAATCTATATAAACACACATGTGTTACATTATTATATTATGCATTTATTTATATTTAATTCCTATTTTATATTAGTTTCTTTAATTATATATATTGGTCTATTATGTAATTCTATATGCATTTTTGAAATATATAAACCAAGTATTCCAATAAATATTAGATTAAGTCCTAAAGATAATAATATTAAAACAGAAAGTATTAATGTACTAGTACTATTAAAAAATAACATTATAGCAAGTACTATTGATATTAATAATGCAATACATCCAACAAAAATAGATAAAATTAAAGGATAAGTAGTAAATGCTACTACACTTTCTATAGAATACTTAAATAATTTTATAAAAGACCATTTAGTATTACCTGCAACCCTTTCTACATTTTCATAACTTAACCATTTAGTATTATATCCTACCCAAGAAAATATTCCTTTAGAAAATCTATTATGCTCTTTTAATTCAAGTATAGAATTAACCATTTGTCTTGTCATTAATCTATAATCTCTCGCACCATTAACTATTTGTGTATCAGATATTTTATTAATTAATTTATAATAACAATTAGCAAAAAAACTTCTTACTTTAGGTTCCCCTTTTCTATCAGTTCTTCTAAGTCCTACACAATCATATCCTTCATTTACAATTCCATTATACATATCAATTAATAATCTAGGTGGATCTTGTAAATCAGCGTCCATTATAGCAATATAATCTCCCTTTGAATATTCAAGTCCAGCATACATAACAGATTCTTTTCCAAAATTTCTAGACATACTTATATATTTAACTCTTTTATCTTCCTTAGCCATATCTTTTAATATTTCTAATGTTTTATCTTTTGAACCATCATTTACAAAAATTAATTCAAACTTAACTCCCCTCATCTCATCCATAATCTTATCCATTTCTTTTTTAAAATATGGTAATGATTCTTCTTCGTTATAGCAGGGCACTATTACACTTATCATAAACTCCTCCTCATATAACTATATAATAACATAAATAAAAGACTAATAATAGTCCCTTATTTTTTCTTTTTAAAAAATGTTCTAGTAACATAGAATAAAAATACGATATATATAAAAAGTAAAATCCATACTAATATTGTATATATTATCCCACTAGTATAACTTCCAATAATATCTAACATAGAATCATGAAAATACTTATTAACTAAATTAGAATACTCTTTTACACCTAATAAAATATCTAATCTATTTAATATACGAAGAAATATATCAATAATACATATTGCATATACTACATTACTAAATCTTCTAAAAAATACAATTGTAAGTATTATTAATAATAAAATAACAATTAAATCCACTTTTATCACTTCCCTACTATTAAATAATATCATAATTATTTTTATTTTCAAGAAAAAAAATAAAAAAACCACTTTTTTACAGTGGTTATTTACATATTGGCGTCCCCGGAGCGATTCGAACGCCCGACCGATCCCTTAGAAGGGGATTGCTCTATCCAGCTGAGCTACGAGGACAACTTGAACAATTTAATTATATAACAAAAAAACTCTTTATTCAAGAGTTTTTATAACACTTTTTGTAATTTCTTCATCTCCTATTAAAAATATTACCTCATTTACATCAAAATTATCACCAATTGATAATGAAATTGAATATATAACCTCCTCTAATATACTCTTTTCTTCTAAATTATTAAGAATAGAATTATTAAAGGTTAAATACATATTATTATCTTTTAACTCATAATCTAATAACTTTGTATTTAAATTAATAAAACTCATTAAATTATCTTCATATATAGGGCCACTTGTTAATTCATCAATAATAACTTTTACTTTATCAGAAGAAGAATTATCTATTTTGGTAACAGGTACATAATAATAATTATCATTATTTTTACTTACATAATAAACTGTTGTCTTAGTAATATCTTTAGTACTTGTAATATCATACACCTTATTTATACCAATATCTCTTGTTAATACATTTGGAAGATGTGTTTTACTTTTAGGTAGTACTGATAAAAGATCTCCTTCTACATATATAAGTATACCTTCTATTTCATCAATTGAAGTTAGACTATATACAATAGATTCAAGCATTTTCTCTTCTAATTTTTCATCAATTTCAAGTATTTCCTTAGAAAAATTAATCTTTAATAATTTATCTTGTATTTCTACACTTAATATTTCAGTACCAGCAGGAATTATACTTCTAAAACCATTAGGAATACTACTTTCCTTTTTCCCACCAATTATTAAATATTCAAGTATACCTCTTATCTTACTTTCCATTTCATCTTCATCTAATAATACATTTGTTCTTGCAACATAATTATCTTTATTTACCATAAATATCTCATGAGTAGTATAATTATTTGTATACTCTATACTTTCTTTTCCATTTAAATTAATAGTATCTTCTTCCTTAGGAAATATTACAAATAAAAAACAAATAAATAAAAGTGTAGTAGCAAGCGCTACCTTTTTTAAAGTCATATTTTTTAACATAAATTTCACCTAATAAATACTATGACTTTAAAAATAAATTATACAAAAAAAGAGAACAAATTCTCTTTTAAAGCGATAATTCGCCTAATTTTAAAAGTTCAATAACTGCACAAGTTCTTGATGTAACACCAAGTTTTTGCATTACATTAGAAATATGATTCCTAATAGTTTTTTCACTTATATTAAGCTCACTAGCAATTTCTTTTGTAGTTTTATTTAAAATAAGTCTTTCAAATACTTGATGTTCTCTTTTTGTTAATATTCCCTTTAACATACATCCTCGCTTTCTATAGAAGAGGTATTAATATTATTCATATTATTGTATGTTATTTTGTATATTTTGTTCTACTCAACATATTCAAATTCATAATCCATTATTCTAACAGTATCCCCAGAGACAGCACCTAACTTCTTAAGTTCATCATCAATGCCCATATTTTTTAACTTCTTAGCAAATCTAAGTGTTGCATCATTAGAATTAAATTTAGTCATTTTAAATAATTTTTCAACAGAATCACCTCTTACTATCCAATAATCATTTTCTTTAGTAATAGTAAATGGTTTTTCCTTTTTAAACTTATATAATACATGGCTTTCTATTTTATCATCTTCATATAACTTTTCTTCCTTAATTTCATCTAGCATATTAGCAATATACATCATTAAATTATCAAGTCCATCATTCATAATTGCACTTACTTCAAATACCTCGCAATTAACTTTTTTCTTAAATTCTTCTAAATTTTCTTTAGAATTTGGCATATCCATTTTATTAGCAATTACAATTTGTTTCTTATTAAGAAGCTTACTACTAAAATTTTCTAATTCCTTATTAATTAAAACATAATCATCAAAAGGATCTCTTCCTTCAATACCACTCATATCTATAACATGACATATTATTCTTGTTCTTTCAATATGTCTTAAAAACTTATCTCCAAGTCCTTCTCCAACAGATGCACCTTCTATAAGACCAGGTAAATCTGCCATTACAAATACTTTATCATTTTTAGTTTTAACAACTCCTAAATTAGGTGAAAGAGTAGTAAAATGATACGCTGCTATCTTTGGATTTGCTCTTGATACTTTTGAAAGTATTGTACTTTTTCCAACACTTGGAAGACCAACAAGACCAACATCAGCAATCATCTTTAATTCAATCTTAACAATTCTTTCTTCTCCAGGTTCTCCATGCTCTGATATATCTGGTGCAGGATTTTCAGGAGTCATAAATGCCCTATTACCTCTTCCTCCTCTACCACCATACGCTATAACAGCTGAGTCATCTTCTTTAACTAAATCAGCAATAATAGCACCAGTTTTAGCGTCACTTACAGTTGTACCTTCAGGAACTTTAATTATAACATCCTCAGCGTTTTTACCAAACTGATTTTTTCCAGAACCATGTTCCCCTCTTTTACCCTTAATTTCTTTTTTATATTTTAAATCAAGAAGAGTTCTAAGTCCTTTATCAACAATAAAAATTATATTAGAACCTCTTCCACCATTTCCACCATTTGGGCCACCATTTGGAACAAATTTCTCTCTTCTAAAAGCAGTGCATCCATCTCCACCACTTCCTGCAATTACTTTTATGGTTACTTCATCTACAAACATAATACCACCCTTTCATAAATACGAATATATTTTAACATAAATTAAAGAAAAAAACTAGAATTATCTAGTTTCAT
>CAZKUP010000072.1:0-6093 GCA_964555985.1 uncultured Clostridium sp.
CCCCCTGAAGGAGCCGAAAGGCTCCATTTTTGTTTATATTAAAGGGTTTGAATCCTATTAAGTATTTTTAGGTACACTTTTAGGTACACAAATTTAAAAAAAGCACTAAAAATTTATGATTTGAGTATTGAAAAAATCTTTCAATACTTTTTTATATATAATTGACAAAGCTAATGATAAAGTATATAATTTCATTAGAAATGTCAAAAAGGTGAGAATATGGAAAAAATGTCAATTAAGAAATTTAAAACTAAAAGTAATATAGAAATTATTGAAGAACTTATGAAAGTTAATAATGGTTATGTTACATCAAAAGTAATATCTGAACTTGGCATTCATAGAATGTATCTTAATATAATGAAAAAAAAAGGTGTCATTGAAAAAGTGGGTAATGGTATTTATATTGATTCTAACAAAATAGAAGATACTTATTTTACTTTTAATTTAGAACTTCCAAATATTATTTATTCTCATATGACAGCGCTTTATTTTCATGGATTGTCTATTAAAGCACCAGATGATAAATTTGATATAACTGTACCAAATAATTATTTTAATTATAAATTAAAAAATCATAATGTTTTTTATGTAGATAAAGAAGTATATAGTCTAGGTTTAACAGAAGTAGAAACACCATTTGGAAATAAAGTGAGAGTTTATGATATAGAAAGGTCCATTTGTGATGCTATTAGATCTAAAAATAGAATGGATTCAGAACATATAAAATATGCGATAAGAACTTATATTAAAAGGAAAGACAAGAATATTAATAAACTATCAGAATATGCTGAAAAACTTGGTATTAAAAAAGAAGTGATGGATTATGTTGAAATGTTTTATTAATAGTAAGTAAAAAGTAGGTGATACATTGATAAGAAAAGTTAGTAAAATAAGAACTAATAGAATAAAGTGTAAAAAGTGTGGAGATATTATAGAATCATACCATGTACATGATTTTAAATGGTGTTCTTGTAAATCCGTTGCTGTAGATGGTGGACTAGAATATTTAAGAAGATTGGGGTATCCGGAAGATTATGAAGAATTATCAGATTATATACAACTAGCTGAAATAATAACCGATGGTTTTGAAGTGGTTGAAAATGCACTAAACAAAAAAGATTTACCAACAAGTGATATTTTTTGCCATATTTGTGGTTCAAGTAATATAAGCATACAAAAAGGTAATGGTGAATTAATAATAGGTGATGATAGAATTGCCTTAGTATGTCATGATTGTGAAAAAATTTATAAATTTAATGATGTAAAATATCGAATTACTACATAATTAAGCTTAAAATATATAGAATAATAATGATTATAAGTTGACAAATAAAAAAATAATGATAAAATAACACCATATTATTTATATATTTGTGAAAAAAACACGAAAATAGTAAAAATAAGTATACTTTTTGGTGCTTTTAGTATATAATATATGTAGGAGGAGAGAAAAATGCTTATAGAATTTAGTGTTAAGAACTTTTTATCTTTTAAAAATAAAGTAACATTATCTATGGAAAAAGGTAATGGTGATGAAAATTTAGATAATATAATATCTACTAATAATGTAGATTTACTTAAAACTGCTGCCATATATGGAGCAAATGCTTCAGGTAAATCAAATATATTAAAAGCTTTGACTTGTGCAATATTAATGGTTAGAAATTCTAGTTTAATACCAGTTGGAGGTAAATGGACTTTTATAAAGCCATTCTTATTTGATGAAGTAAGTAAAAATAAGCCAAGTGAATTTGAATTTATATTTATAGCAAATGATGTTAAGTATAGATATTTCTTTAGTGTTGATGCAAATAGAGTTTATGATGAAGCATTAGATGCTTATTATAGTCAAAAGCCAACTAATATTTTTACAAGAACTAAAACTAATACTTATGAATTTAACAATGATAAAAATAAATTAGAATCATTATCAACAAATAATACAGAAAATAAATTATTTTTATCAACTGCTACTACTTGGAATTATGATAAAACAAAAGATGCATATTTATGGTTTGCTAATGCAATAGATACATATGATTCTTTTGATAATATAGCTGATAAAGATTTAATAGATTATAGTAATGGTGACGAAAATTTAAAAGAATTTGCTTTAAAATTATTAAAAGAAGCAGATATACTTATAAAAGATATAACTGTTGATTATGAAGAAAAAGAAATGGATAGTACAATGGTTGATATCTTAGTTCCACCACTTGCAAGAAATGGTGAAAAATTTAAAGTTAAAAATGTTAATATTGAACTTGAACATGAAGTTATAGATGATAGTAATAATAAACACACCTATAAATTGAATTTTACTGAAGAATCATCAGGAACAAGAGTGTTATTTGCATTTGCTCCATTTTTAAAAAGAGCATTTGAAAAAACAAAAGTTATTGTAGTTGATGAACTAGAAAGAAGTATGCATCCAGCTTTAGTAGAATTTATAGTTAAATTATTTAATAATAAAGAAATAAATAAAGCTAATAGTCAGTTGATATTTACTACACACGCTACTAATTTATTAAATTTAGAGTTATTAAGAAGAGACCAAATATGGTTTACAGAAAAAAAACCAGAAAATGGAGTTTCAGATTTATATCCACTTGATTCGTTCTCAGTTAGAAAGGATGAAAATATTCAAAAAGGTTATATAAATGGTAGATACGGAGCAATTCCATTTATAAGAGATATTGATTTATGGCTAGAAGACAATTAAGACATAATAAGAAAAAGCCCTTAATTGTTATCTGTTCAGAGGGTGGTAAAAAATCTTCGGAATATTATTATTTTAGAAATTATACAAATAGAGATCTAAGAATTCAGTTTTCTACAGGGAATAGTACAGATCCTAAAGGTATGTTAGAAGATTTACTAAAATATATTCATAACGAAGATATTGCTTCAGAGGATAATTGTAGAATCTTCTTGATACTAGATACGGATTTAGATAAAAAACGAATAAGTGAAATAAAAGAAATAGGACAAAGATGCGTTGATAATAATATAGAGATAGTTACATCAGCTCCAACTTTTGAAATATGGTATCTAATGCATTATCGAAACAATAGATTAAAGTTTCAAACAAGTAAAGAAGTAAAAAGGGAATTACAAAATATAAATGGTACATATACAGAAAGTATGGATATGTATAAAATAATTAAAGATTCAACAGATAATGCAAGAAGTACTGCCCAATCTCTTGAACAACAAATTATTAGAAATAATGAAGATTTGTTAAGTTCAAATCCACATACTAGTATATATAAAATACTAGATGCTATTGATGAATTTAATAATCTAAATAATTAATGATAATTCTCTAAATAAGTTAAGAAGTAATAAGGCACCAGTACAAACTTGATTAACAAGTGTTGTATTGGTGCTTTTTAGTAGAAAAGGATGTGGAAATATGATTGATAAAATTATTAATATATACAATTTAATTATAAATGTTTTTAATTATTTAATTAGTTTTATTGGCGGATTATTTGTGCACATATATTCTTTTTTATGTGATATATTAGTTGAATTTTATGATTTTACATTTAAATATTTATATATTTTAGATTCTGATATAAGGAGAGATATTTTTATAGGTGTTACTGGATTAACTATTGCTATAATTATCTTTATAGCAGAAGTTGTTTCAAATAAAAAATATGAATTAGATAAAAAATTGATATTGAAAAAAACAGGAATTAAAAGAAATATTTTATTCTGTATTATTATTTTTTTTATGATGTTTTTAAGTTTAATGTTTAAGAGTTCATATCATAAAGAAGTAACTGAATATTATATAATCTGCGATATTGTATATTATTTAATTCAACTAGTATTGAATTTTCTCATTATAGTATATATGGCATTAGCAGTAAGAATCTTTTGTATAGCAGTAAAACTTAATACAGATAGTGATTACTTTGGTGAGGAACTAGATAAATTTTTAAATAAAAAAACAATAGAAATAGAAAAAAAGCATATAAACAAAATGTCAAAGGGTTTAAGAAGTTAAAAAGAGAATTTGATAGTTTTATAAAAAACAGTAAACATATTACAAATGATTCCTTATCGGTTGCTTTTAGTTCTGAATTATATTCTCCTATATATCCTAATAGAAATGGTATATTAAAAAAATATGATTATAGAAGAATTTCTACTTTATTGGATTCATTACAAATGTCTAAACACGGTGAAACTAATGAATATATAGATAAGGAAGAAATAATAATTGCTTTCACAAAAAATGTAGGTGATAAAATTAACAAAAATGCTCCAATAGCATATTGTTTAAAAAAATATTTTAAATATTTTAAAGAATTATCAAATTGCATTGTTATAGATAATAATAGTTCATATATAGGAGATGAAATAAGAATAATTAATGAAAATTTTTTAGAATATTCATTAAACTTCAAGAAACCAAACGATTTTGACGAAAATGATAGGTTATTTAATTATTTTAATCATTTGTATAAAAATGATTTGTCTGGAGTCAAAAGTATTGCTTTAGAGCAATTAGAAGTGATTGCACGGCACCTTTACATGGATGATTATAAAAATAAAAAATTTGCTAATTTTTTAAACAGATTATTATCATTGTCGTTTTCTAATGATAATTATGATGATTATAGTCGCATAAATAGATTAATTGGTATTTTATATTTAGAAAGATTAAAAATTGAAAATGCAAATGTAAAAGAGATAGCATATGATTTTTCTATTCATTATTTTAATGTAAACTATTTTTCTGTAAAAAAATATAATAAGTTATGTTTTTATGATAATTTGATGTCAATTTTTTTGATATTTATATGTGAACTAATTAAGAAAAAAGAATTTGAGTCAATAAATATAATTTTTAATAATATATTATTAGATAATTCTGATTATTCTGATGGCGATTTAGATGAAAAAGAAATAATAAATTTTAAATTGGTGTGTGGTTTAATCTGTTGTATTAAGCTTGTAGATTTTGATGAAAATGAAAATAAAAATATTAATAATATTATAAATTGGATTAGAAGTAATTTATTTAATTTGTATGATGCTTGGAATGTAATTAAAAATTTTAAACAGTATTATAAAAAGAAATCATCTGTTCAAAATGTTTATAATAATTTTACTTTTGATTTTGGAAATCATGAATATTAAAGTATTTGGACGGGTTTCGATATAGATGATAATGAACTATTAAAAGATATAATAATTGCATTTAATATAGAATTTATCATAAAAGAAGAAATAAACTTAAATGATATTACAAAAGATGATGCTTATTTTTATAAAAGAATGATTTCGTTGTTTGAGGACAATAATAAGTCAAAATTTGAATTTATTACTAACAAAGAATATAACAAAACATATATAATAGAAGCATTAAATTTAGCAATTGATGAATCTAATAAAAAAGAAGAGGAATACAATAAAACACATGAGTTAGCTACGGAAAAAGTAACAAAGTTTGAACAAGATATTAAATATTCAATATTAAAAGAAGAACCTTTAATTGAATTGCTACAGGCAAATAAGAAAATAAAAACAAATGATTTAAGTTTGAAAAAAGTTTTTGGTATTAATCAATTGATTCCTAGAAATTTATTTTTTGAAGACTGCTATGGATTAGAAAATATAGCAAAAGATTATGGAAATTTATTTGGAAAAGGAATTAGAGAATCTATCATAAAAAAAATAAATACTTTTTCTACTATATATGAAGAAGATATAAACAAAGTTATTAATAATCTTGAAGATATTGAAAATTATATATTAATTACAAATTTTGTAGGTATAATAAAAATTAGTAATTATGATAGAACTACGAATTTTGTAAATATAAATAATAAGCAACTGGAAGTTCTTAAAATTTCTAAAGTAGATTCCTATTATTTGATTTTAAAAAAAGATTTACCTATATTAGAATTTTGTAAATTTGATTCTATATATCCGTTGGAAGAAATTGAAAATAATGTATTTTATAGTTTTGAAGATTGTGCTAAAGATGAAGAATTAAGAAATAAAATTATAGAAAACTCTGGTTGGTTATCGGAAAAAGGCGATTTGGAAGCTCAAAATGCATACTTAAAAACA
>CAZKUP010000073.1:0-6049 GCA_964555985.1 uncultured Clostridium sp.
TCTACTAAGGTAAATGCATTTTCCTTTTGTTTTTTCATAATCTTCTCCTTCTATTCTTTTTATATCTTAATATTATCATAATTAATTTTATTTGTCTAGTAATTATTTTATCAATCCCCTATCTATATTTAAATCTATATCCCTTATCTAGATCACTTTTCATACTTACATCAATTATAGTATCTTCTAGATTTATTTTAGGGCCTAATTTACCATCTATTTTATTTATATTTATTACTGCACCATTACTTCCTTTAAAATTAGAATTATATATATAACAATCATCAAATGAACCAATAAATTCTACACCACTAAAAACACAATTATTAAGCATTTTTTCATATGTTTCTTGTGGATTTATAACAGCACCAACACTTCCTTTAAAATTTGAGTATGATATACATACATTATCAAAATTACCAATAAATTGTACATTTTCAAAATTACAATATGATAAATCTTTATTATATATCTCTTGTGGAACTATAATTTTTATTCCTTTTGAATTTCTAAAGTCCGCAAAAGATAATTTTACGTCCGTAAAATCTCCATCAATTATTACACCATCTAATCTTGTATGTGATAAGTTTTTATCATAAATTTCTTGTGGATCAATAATAATTTCTCCTTTAGCACCACTAAAATCTGTACTTACTACATTAACATAGTCAAATCCACCATCTATACTAGCGCCATTTAATACACATAATGATAAATCTCTATCTAAAAGCATTTCCGGATCTATAACTGCACCCTTACTACCCGTAAAATCAACACCTGATATAGAAGTATTATCAAAACTACCAATAAATTCTACATCACAAGCAATTATACCTGTTAAGTCATTATCATATATAGTTTGTGGATCAATTATAGCATTTATACTTTCTGAAAAATCTGCTTCACTTATTTTACTGTCATCAAAATCCCCTTTAAATACTACATCAGTAAAAACACATTCTCTTAAATCTTTTTCATATACTTCTTGTGGATCTATAGATACATTTTTAAGTTTAGTAAAATCTATTCCTTTTATATTTACATTATTAAATGATACTCCATAAAAATCCATGTGTAATTCTTTAAATGCTTTAAATAATTCTTTATCAATATTAAAGCATTCATTTTCTACATCATATTTATATAATAATCCTTCTATTACTTTTGAACCAAGTACTAGATTAAAATCAGGGTTTGACTTTGATAATAATATAATTAATTCTCTTAGTTTTTCTTTATTATTTTGCATAAGTATCACTCCTTATTTATATTATAAATTATATTTATTATTTCTTGCAAATAATTAATTAAAACTTTACATATTATTACAATATATTTATTATTTTTTAAATATAAGTTATAATTAAATGGGTGAAGTTTATGTTTAAATATACTCTTGATAATAAAAGATATTATACTTTAAATTATTATAATAAAATTAAATATAACTCTAAAGTATTTAAAGTTAGTTTAAATGCTAATTATGGATGTCCAAATAAAAAAAATGGTAATGGTTGTATTTACTGCTATAATGGAAGTGGTGAAAATAGAGGTATGCCTCTTGTAGAGCAATTTAATAAAGTTAAAAGTATTACTGAAAAGAAATGGCCTAATAGTAAATATATTGGTTATTTTCAAGCAGATACGAATACATATGCTCCAATATGTATATTAAAAAGGGATTATGAACAAATTTTATCTCTTCCAAATGTAATTGGGTTAAATATTGCAACAAGATGTGATTGTTTAAGTGAAGAAGTACTTAATTATTTAGAAGAATTAAATAAAAAAACTAATTTAGTTATTGAATTAGGACTTCAAACAATTCATGAAAAAACATCTAAACTTATAAATAGAGGTCATAGTCTAGATAAATTTGTTTGGGCTGTAAATGAACTTAGGAAAAGAAATATTGATATAGTTGTACACATTATTAATGGACTACCTTATGAAACGAAAGAAATGATGAAGGAAACTGTAAAATTTATTTCTAAATTAGATATACAGGGAATAAAGATTCATATGTTATTTATATTAAAAAACACTGAAATAGCAAAAATGTATGAAAAAGAAAAATTTCATATTTTAACTAAAGAAGAATATGTAGATATAGTTTGTGATGAACTTGAATTATTAAGAGAAGATATTGTAATAAATAGAATTACTGGAGATCCTGATAAGGATTTAGTTATTGAACCTAAATGGTTATTAAAAAAATTTGGGGTACTTAATGAAATAGATAAAGAAATGGTAAGAAGAAATAGTTACCAGGGTATTAAATATAAAAGATAAATTAAACTATCTTTTATATTTTTTTCTTATAAAAAAGAAGAATAAATTATTCTTTATCCTTCTTAGTATTTTTCTTTTTATTTTCTTCTTTTGCAATTTCTTCTTGAACCTCATCATTAACTTCTTCTTCTCTTATTTCTTCAGTAGGCATTTTACCATGTTCTGCTAAATAATCAATTTGTTCTTTTGTTAATGTTTCATGTTCAAGTAATGAAGATGCGATAAGTTCTAATAAATCTCTATTTTCTTTAATTATTTTCTTAGCATTTTCATAGCATTCATTAATAATTTTTCTCATTTCTAAATCTATTTCATGTGCTATTTCATTAGAGAAATTTTTTGATTTATTATAATCTCTTCCTAAGAATACTCCACCTTCTTGAGTTTCAAATTGAATAGGCCCTAAATCACTCATACCATATTCAGTAACCATTGATCTTGCTATTTTTGTTGCTTTTTCAAAATCATTATGAGCACCTGTTGATACTTCATTATAAACTATTTCTTCAGCAACTCTTCCACCTAATAGGCCTGTAATTCTTTCTAATAACTCTTTCTTAGTAGAAGTATATGTTTCTTCTCTTGGAAGCATCATTGCATATCCACCAGCATAACCTCTTGGAATAATTGTAACTTTTTGAACATCATTAGCGTCATCTAGTTTAAGTCCAAGCACAACGTGTCCAGCTTCATGATGCGCAACCATCTCTTTTTCCTTATCAGTATATTTTTTACTCTTTTTAGCAGGTCCCATAAGCACTCTATCAGTTGCTTCATCTACTTCTGCCATAGTTATTTCATTCTTATTTCTTCTTACTGCAAGTAATGCTGCTTCATTTAATAAATTTTCAAGATCAGCACCACTAAATCCAACAGTTCTTCTTGCTATATTAGATAGCTTAACTGAAGGTGCAAAAATTTTATTTCTTGCATGTACTTCTAATATTTCTTCTCTTCCCTTTACATCAGGTAAATTAACAGTTACTTGTCTATCAAATCTTCCTGGTCTTAAAAGTGCAGGATCTAATACATCTGGTCTATTTGTAGCTGCAATAATAATTATTCCTTCATTGGCTCCAAAACCATCCATCTCAGTAAGTAATTGATTTAGAGTTTGTTCTCTTTCATCATGTCCACCACCAAGACCTGTTCCTCTTTGTCTACCAACAGCATCTATTTCATCAATAAATACTAGACATGGTGCATTTTGTTTAGCTTGTCTAAACATATCTCTTACACGAGATGCTCCTATACCAACAAACAACTCAACAAAGTCAGAACCACTTATAAAATAGAACGGAACATTAGCTTCACCAGCAACTGCTTTTGCAAGTAATGTTTTACCTGTTCCTGGAGGACCAACTAATAATACACCCTTAGGTATTCTCGCACCCATCTTTTGGAATTTCTTTGGATTTTTTAAAAAATCAATTAGTTCTGCAACTTCCTCTTTTTCCTCAATTAATCCAGCAACATTCTTAAATGTAGTATGTCCATTATCCTCACTTAATTTAGCTCTACTCTTACCAAAATCCATTGACTTATTACCACCGGCCATTTGCTTGTTCAAATAAAACATTGCAAATCCTATTAATAATATTAATGGTAATACATTAAATAAAAATTGAATAAAGAATCCACTTGAAGGATCACTCTTTGCAACAAGTTTAAAATCTTTATTATCCTTTGCTGCTAAAATTCTATCAATAGAAGTATCAGTTAAAGGTAATGTCGAATAAAATGTTTCATTATCCTTATAACCTTCTAACTTACCAGTAACATCATAAACCATTCCATCACTTCTTGGAACAATTGTAAGTTCAGTTATCTTATTATCCTTTAAATTAGTTTCAAACTCATTATATGTTAGTTCATGTATTTTACCACCAAATAAATCAGTAGTAAAAATTATAAATAAAGCTGCTAGTAACAAAAGCACATATGGCACTAGCTCTTTTTTCATTGCTTTCTTTTTCATTTTTGCCTCCTTAAAATTAATCATACTTAATTATTATATCACAATTTTCATCTTTTGTTTTATTATATTTACTTTTTTTAAGTCCAGGTACCCATACAATAGTATTAGAACTATCTACAACAATAGGCCATAGATTTCTATCACTAATTGGAACCTTTTCATCAATAAAAATATCTTTTACTTTCTTTGAACCAGATAAATTCATTATTTCCATCTTATCACCATCACATCTATTTCTAACATATAATGGCATAGATAATTCATTACTAGACAATCTACATACATAATTACTATTATCTTCCTCATTATCAACTATTTTTAAATATCTACCATTTGGAAGCAAAGTAACTCGTTCTAATAATATATTATAATCATATTCTATAGATGCCTCTTTAAACGACAACTTGTCATACTCTTTTATAGCAACAATATTATTAGGTAAATTAATCATAACATTTGACTTATTATTATTAATCAAATTAATAATTAAATCAATATGCGTATTGGTGATTAAAGATAAACTATCATTATATATATCTTTTAAAATATAACTCATAATTTTCTTCTTAGTCAAAATATCTTCATTATTAAACTCACTAATATCAAGAACACCATTATTATAATATTTATTAATATTTGTTTCATAATAATTATCATATTCCAAAAGTATTTCACTAAATTGCAAAAACTTTTCATGAACATTTACATCTTCGCTTTTTAAAAAAGGTAGAATAGTATGTCTATATCTGTTTCTTGTATAGTCATCCTCATTATTTGAATTATCAATAACATATGATAAATTATTATTTTTTAAGTACTCATATATTTCATCTTTAGTATGAAATATAAGTGGTCTTATTATTTTATATGTATTTAAATCAGTTATTTTAGAAAAACCAGAATATCCCTTTAAAGTAGACCCTCTAACTATTCTCATAAGAATTGTTTCAATTAAATCATCACCATGATGTGCAGTTAAAAGAATGTGCGAATTATATTTAACCATTACTTCTCTAAAAAAATTATATCTTATATCTCGTGCATTACTTTGAAAATTACCCTCCCCATAATCAGTAATCTTCATATACTCAAAATAAATATTATTATTATTACAATAATTTTCCACAAAAACCTTTTCATCATCACTTTCAATTCTTTTATTATGATTTACATGAGCACATACAATATTAATACCTTTAACAAGACGAATTTTTTGAAGTAAATGAAGAAGTGTCATAGAATCAGGGCCCCCTGATATAGCTGCAACAACAAATTCATTACTATTAAAATTACATTCATTTAATAAAAAATTATAAGCTTTATCCATAAATTCACCTTAGAAAATATTTTATCACTTATAATTAATCTTTACAACAATTATATAATTATTTTAAAACAAAAATTATACATTCTCATTCATTACCATTAAATAATAAGTATAATTAAATACAAAATTATATTAGCAGAAACAAAAAGTTTCAAGATACACTATTATCTTATCCTGAAACAATTTACACTTATATCTAATTTTATACACAAATATACAACTTAAGTCTTATGATCATTTATTTTTTTCTATTTCTTGTATTTTTGCAACTGATAACTTTGTAACTCTACTAATATCTTCATATGGCATATTCATTTCTAATAATTCTAATACTGTTTCTTTTTTTGTTTGTTCTATGCCCTTTTGCATTCCTTCTTCTATTCCTACTGTTTTAGCCATTTGAGCATCTCTCTTTATTTTCTCTATTACATAATTGTTATATTCTTCCGCAC
>CAZKUP010000074.1:0-5993 GCA_964555985.1 uncultured Clostridium sp.
TTCTTTTTTTATATGATTTTCCTTCTATCTGCAAAATTTATTCTATTTTACTGTATATTTTTTAATCACATACTATTTATATTTTTTTAATCAACTTATTCTATTTATACTCTTCATAACACTTTCTAATCATATCTTTAAATGAAATATCTATATTATCAAGTTCTAAAACTCTTACTTTTCTTATCTCATAATAATTAGATGCACTACATCTTTCTTTTTCTTCTCCACCTAATTTAGGAGTGCCATCAACTATTGTACATGCAAAAAAATATTCTATTGTATCTTTAGTTTCTTCTTTTCCTAAATACCCATCTATCTTTACATCAACAGAAAATTCTTCTTTCATTTCTCTAATTACATTTTCTTCTTTAGTTTCTCCTTCTTCTATTCCACCACCGGGAATTACATAATACTCTTTTACTGAGCCATCTTCCTTAATTTTTCTTCTAAACATTGTATATAAATATCCATCTTCAATTATTATACCTCTTGAACTAATTCTTTTATTCATATTTACCATTTATTCCTTTCTTATTATATATTTTTACAATATTTATCTATTATTTTTTCATATATATCAACTATATTTTTATATGAATTAATACTTATATATTCATCTACCTCATGAGCAGTTACTGGACCAGGTCCTAGTATTACCATATTACTTTTATTAATAAAATTTCCTTCTGTAACATAATTATAACCTATACTTTTTTTATTAGTTATTTTCTCAATAAATTTTATATCTTCACTATTATTAATACTTGGTAATACATCAGTTATTTTATTATATTTACAATTATATTTATTACATAATTCTATAATTTTATTATTAATTAAACTATTATGACTATTTAAAATTGTTCTAAAATCAAATGTAATACTACAATAATCAGGTACAATATTAATAGATGTTCCTCCATTTATTGTAGAAATATTCATAGTAGTATAACTAATATCATAAATATTATTTATATCTTTTTTTATTTCATTATAAAATTCATTTATAAAAGTATTTGCAACATTAATTGCATTTACTCCATTTGGAATATTAGATGAATGTGTAGAAATACCTTTAAATTCTACTCTATATTCAATACATCCTTTACATGCAATTATAGGCACTGAATCTGTTGGTTCACAAATAATTATATTATTAGGAATATCTTTTATTTTATCATTATTAATTAAAAGATTAATTCCATTAAATCCTATTTCTTCATCATAAGTTATAACTACCATAATACCCTTTTTTAAATTAAAAATATTAGTATTATTAATTGCATCTAAAAATGCTGCAATGCCACCCTTCATATCACAAACTCCCCGTCCATATAAATTATCAAAATCTATGGTTAAAGAAAGTGGCTCTTTAGTCCAATTATTATCAAAACTAACTGTATCACTATGTCCAAAGAAACATAAATTACATTCATCACTACTTTTTGATATTAAACATTTTTTATTATCTTTTGAAATAACAAATTCATTTATAAATCCTTTATTACTTAAAACATTTGCTATATAATCTATTATTTTATTATTCTCTTTATCACATACAGTATTTATTTCTATTAAATTTCTTAAATTTGTAAAATTCATTAAATCACTTCCTTATTATAATACTTTTAAAATACTTTTCTTGAAATTCAGTAAGTGCCCTTATCGCATCATCTGAATATTCTTTACCATTTTTTGAAACTACCAATTTATCATCATCATCATTTGTACGGTGGATAACTGCAATTACCTTACCACTGCTTTTTTCCACTGGTTCAAATTCACCAATTAAATAGGCATCCAATTCTTCGCCATCACCACTTATTGTATTAGGAATAAATCCATAATTTAGCATATACATAAACCCGTGTTTAGGATGTCTTGTTCCAAGTGGTCTATCTACTTTTACATATACCTCTTTATTTAAATAATCTATAGACTTAGTTTTCATTATCATCACATCCTATTTCTAAATCACTAAATATTTTATGAGAAAACTCTAATTTATTACTAATAATATCTTTTATAAATGTAGGTCTAATATCAAAATTATTTAAATCATTAATATCTACCCATTTAAAAGAGAGATTTATTATATGTCCCTTATCATTTTCTATTAAATTAAATTCATCATCGTTTATATCATTATTAATAAAATCAAATAAATAATAAAATGATATTTCATGCATTTTCTTATTGTATTTATTAATATAAAAATTCTCTCCTACACCTAAATATTTAATATTACAAATATCCACTCTAGTTTCTTCTTTTAATTCTCTTTTTAATGCATCAATACTTGTTTCACCTAATTCTACATATCCACCAGGCAAACATAAAAAACAACTATTATCCATATCTACTAAAAGTAATTTATTATTTCTAATTATTACTCCAGAAACTCTATATTTAAAATTATAATCACTAGTCTTCATTTTTATGCTTTCTCTCATAATGTACTCCTTCATATTATTTTTTTATATTAAAAAATTTAAAAAATATATTTAAATATTTTCTAAATAATTATCTAATTCACATAAGTTATTAATAGACTTAACATCATCTATATTATTACCATAATATAAAGCATTCCAACCATTTTCTATTGGTTTTAAATAATCACTTTTTAATGTATCCCCAATATGTAATATTTCATTAGATTTGATATTTAAAACATTTTCAATATAATTATAACTTTCTTTATCATCTTTTGTATAACCTATATCATATGAATAAAATATATTATCTACTAAACCATATATTTCTTTTATTGCGTCATTATTAAGTAAACAACAACTATTAGAAAATAATATTACTTTATATTTATTTTCTTTTAGTCTTTTTATTAAATTAATTTTATCTTTAGAAATAGTACTTAAATTATTATTAGAAAATTTATTTTTAAAGAAATTATTTAATTCACAAGTATTACTTATTTCTAAATTGCTACAAAATTTATTTAATAATTCATTAAATGTTCCTTTTGATTTCTGATAAACATTTTTATAAACATCTCTAACTTTATCATAAGGCATATTAACAAGTTCTGAAAGATTTTTCAAATTATAATTATTAGAAGAAACATTAGATTCTTCTAATAATGTTCCTCCAATATCAAATGAAATAACTTTAATCATCATATTCCTCTTTAGCAAGATTAATAACATTTGTTATAAATTCGTTCTTACCTGCAGTATATTTAGGCCTTTCATCTGCATATTTTTCTGCTAATTCTTGTTTTAATTCACAGTATTTTTTAATATATTCAGGATGATTAGTTAAATATCTTTTAAAATAAACTTGATTATAATACGTATTACTATTAGGTGTAGTAAAATGTATGTAATGCGTTCTTGCGTCCTCAGGACCTTTTGCAAAAAAAAATCTATCTGACACTCCTTGTGGCCCTCTATTATCATAATCATAAGGCTTAAGCAATTCTTCAATTTCAGTTATTTCATCCAAATTATTAATAACAATCAAAATATCAATAACTGGTTTTGCTTTTAAACCCTCAATTGATGTACTACCAATATGATGTATTTCAATAATTCTATTACCTAAAACTTCTTTTAATAACTTCTCTTCCCTTTCATATTCATTTTTCCAATTTGAATTGTATTCCTCTAATTCAACTATTCCTCTTTTTAATGCCATATTGTCCTCCTCCTGTTGCAACAAAAAAACAACTAATATTAATAAATGAAATAAATAATACCTCACTATTATTTATTTCATTATTATTTTGACTCATTAATCGTTTCATTTTTACTATTTAAAATATCTATCTTAATAATGGCAATTATAGATGATAATAGTAAAATAAACTCTGTTAATGCTCCAACATACGCTTTAACAATTAAATTATATATACACCACATAAAAAGCATAAAAGCAGAGCCTAATCTAATTTTCTTGGGCTTATCTTGCCACAAAACAATTACATAAATTATAGAAGCAATTGCTGGAAATAATGATGCAATACCATTATATGTAAAGAAATTAACAATAATATACATAAATATTACAATATATAACGGATAATTAGTTGAATAAAATTTATTTTTCCCCTTTCTTGATAAAACATATATTCTGAATAAACCAACTATATTAACTATTGCACCCGAATATGCTTTTAATACAATATATTGTAAAAAATAAAATATATTATCAAATAGCAGAAAAAAGAAAATTCTCGATCTGCTTTTTTGCCATGAACTCAGCATCATTGACAATGATCCAAGTGCTCCAAGTATTTGCGCTAAAACTATTAAATTCATTTTTATTACTCCTCCTAAATATAAAAAACATACTTATGCCTTACGACAAAAGTATGCTATACACAATAAAAACTTACATATTTATGATGTAATTTTGAATGAGATATATGTTGTAATTTCAAACTTATGTTTTTTTTCACGTTTTCTTCCCTCCAAAATCACTTATAAATGGGGCGCTATATCGGAATCGAACCGATGCATACTAGAGCCACAATCTAGCGTGTTAACCACTTCACCAATAACGCCACGACTCATTTACAAATTTAATTTATCATAAATTATTCATTATGTCAAACATATTTGAAAATTTTTCACAAATTTTTTTAAATTTACTGTATTCAGTTGATATTTGATTTCCAGTCTCCATATTTTTTATTGTAATCATGTTATTTATAACTTCATCTTCTCCAACTATAATAATATAATTAACATGACATCTATTTGCATATTTTAATTTACTTTTAAATTTACCATTCGTAAAACATACACATGCAGATATATTCTTATCTAATAAAGTTTTTTCAACATCATATACAAATTTATAATTATCAATGTCAAAAGGTAATATCATAACATTAGAACATGCATTATCTTGATCTTTTAATATACCAATTTCATTTAATTGATAAAATAGTCTTGTTAATCCAATCGATATTCCTACACCAGGCAACTTTTTTTCAGTATAATATTGAGCTAAATTATCATATCTTCCACCAGAGCAAACACTTCCTATACTTGGATAATCAACAAGTATTGTTTCATAAACTGTTCCCGTATAATAATCAAGGCCTCTTGCAATAGTTAAATCTATTTCAAAATACTCTTCATCTAATTTCCGATCCAAAAGATTATTAATAACACTTTCTAACTCTTTAACTCCCTCTAAATAATTATTATCTTCTACTTTTAATTTTTTTAAAATATTAATTTTTTCTTCATTATTTCCATCAATTTTTATAAATTCTAATATTGCTTCTACTTTAGCACTGTCATTTATTATCTCATTTAAAAGTGTTCTTATTTCATCTATGCTAATTTTATCTATCTTATCTATAATTCTCAATATATCATTATACAAATCACTTAATCCCAAATTATTTAAAAAACCATTCAATATTTTTCTATTATTAATTCTAATTTTAAATTTACCAATATTTAATTTTCTAAAAATATCATAAATAATAGATGGTATTTCAGAATCATAATATAAAGATAATTCTTCATCTCCAATGACATCAATATCACACTGATAAAATTCTCTAAATCTACCTTTTTGTGGTCTTTCGCCTCTATATACTTTACCAACTTGATATCTCTTAAATGGAAAAACTAAATCATTATAATTTGCAGATACATATTTTGCTAAAGGTACAGTCAAATCAAACCTAAGTGATAAATCATTATCTCCCTTATTGAATCTATAAATTTGTTTTTCAGTCTCACCGCCTGCTTTTGCAAGTAATACATTTGAATATTCAATAATAGGTGTATCTAGAGGCCAATATCCATATTTTTGATATGTTTCCTTTATAATATTCATTATTTTATCAAATACAATTTGTTTATCCGGATTTAATTCCATAAAACCAGGTAAAGTTTTTGGTTCAATCAATTTATTCATAATCTTCTCGTATAATCAATCTTATAGAAATATAAATTAATTTCTATTATTGATTAATCCTTTCTATTTATATTTTTTTTGATTTATTA
>CAZKUP010000075.1:0-5628 GCA_964555985.1 uncultured Clostridium sp.
TATGAATAATAATCAAACATTTAAGCCAGATAATCAAACTATAAGTGATTTATTTTCGTGTCAAGCGATATATGTTATTCCAAATTATCAAAGACAATATAGTTGGGGAAATGAACAGTTAGAAGAGTTATGGAATGATTTATTTGAATCATATTCTAATTCACCTGATGAATGTTATTTTCTTGGTTCGATTGTTGTTGTAGATAATGGAAAAGGGCATCATGAACTAGTCGATGGACAACAAAGAATCACTACATTAATGATTGTGTTAAATGTACTTGCTAAAACATTCCCTAATATTAATGAAAATTCAAATATCTTACTAAGAGGAAATTTGGCTAAAATAAAGCAACTTATATATTTTGATGAGGGAATTAATAGACTGCAATTACAAATTGATCCTAATTATAATACCACTTTTAATAGAGTGATAATTAATGAAACAAATTATGGCAATTTAAAATATCCATCTCAAGTAAATTTAAAAAAAAGATGAACCTGAATATAAATTTATTAATACAGCAAGATTCTTTTATGACAAATTTATAGAATTAGTTAAGACAGAAGGTCAAGAAACATTAGATGGATTTGTTAATTTTATATTGTTTAAAACTAATATAATAAAAACAGTTTGTACTAATCAATCTTTTGCTATTAAATTGTTTTTAGTTTTAAATGATAGAGGACTTGAATTATCAGTTTCTGATATTATAAAATCATATATTTTAGATAAATATGATTCTAGTGATAGATATAATTCATTCGATAAAGAAACATTTAATGTTAATTGGAAAGCAATTGAAAAAATATGTAATAATAATGATTTTAAAATAGATGACTTTATGGTTTATTTTGAATATTTTAAATTAAAAAGTAATCCTAAAAGACAAGTAACAGATGAACTAAAAAAAATTATTCAATCTGAAGAAATAATTTCTTTAGTTGATGAAATGAAATCATTTGCTGAAAACATAGATAAAATATATAAACTTAATTTGCCTGTAATATATAGTTTAAGATATATTCCATGGCAAGCATATATAATGACTTGTTTAGCAAGTGCGTATCAAGTTGATTATCCAGATAAGGAAGAGTTGTTTGAAACAATGCGAAGATTCTTTTATATATCTTGGATAGCAGGAAAGACTTTAAATGGTATTAAACAAACATCATTTAATTTAATAGAAGCAATTGTAGATAAAAAACCAATAGATGAAATTAAAGATATGCTTGATAAATTCATTTATGGTAAGAGGTTAATAAGGGATGTGTATCAAACTTTAAATGATGATATTTATGGGCAAGGTTTTTTGAAGGCACTATTATTGTCAGTTGAGTATGAAATAAGAGAAAAGACAAATACAGGTTTTTATAAAATTGATAATTCAATACATTTAGATCATATATTACCACAACAATTTGATAAAAAAATAGAAGAATGGAATAATATAAGTGATATTCAATTATCAAAAACATATATTCATAAATTAGGTAATTTGGCTTTACTACAAGGTGGTAAAAACGAAGAAGCTTTAAATTATGGATTAGAAAAAAAGATTAATATTTATCAAGGAAAAGATAAAAAAGATTCTGGAATTACAGCTTTTGATACAACAAAAATTATAATTGATAATTATAATAAGGGAGATAAGTATTGGGATATAGAACATATTGAATCAAGGCAAGAATATTTAATTAATCTGATAGAAAATATGCTAGACATTTCTAGAGAAGAAATTGATAAAACTATTGAAGAAGAAAAGAAAATTAATTCAATTCATAAATGGGAATACAATGGTGAATATTTAACCAATAAGGGTTTAGTTTTAAAAATTTTAAAAAATTATATTAATGATAACAATTTTGATGATTTTAAAAGTATTCCAAATGAAATTATAAATTTTAAAATGTATTCACATGAATTAATTATTGAAGAAGAAAATAATGATTATACATATACAAAATTAGATTGTAATAATTTGAGTGTTTATGTAAGAACAATTTGTTTGCAAAATAATACTAAAGAGTTTATAGAATTAATGCATAAATACTATCAGTATGAAGTAGTTAAACTTGATAGTGTTGAAAATAATAATTAAACTTTTTGATAAAATTTAGATAAAAATGTAAAATAGGGAAGTGAGGCTTATGTCTAAAATTCAAGATTCATTAATTGGACTTGTTATTGGAGACGCAATGGGGGTTCCTATAGAATTTTCGATTAGAAAAAAATGTTTAAAAAATCTATTAACAGAAATGGTTGGATTTGGTACTCATAGTGATCCGGCAGTGACATAGTCTGATGATACATCTTTGACGATAGATTATATTATTGAAAAAGGCGAAGTTGATTATACAGATATAATGAATAAATTTTGCGAATGGGTTATTAATTACAAATACACTCCAAGTAATTTTAGATTTGATATTGGACATACTTGCTTTAAAGCAATATATAATTTTACAAAAATAATATGGAACTCTTAAAGTGTGGACTAATTGATATAAAATCTAATGGTAATGGTTCAATTATGAGAATTTTACTAGTAGCATTATATTGTTATTCTAAAAATTTAAAAGATGAAGAAATACTTAATTTAACTAATAACATTTCTTCACTAACTCATGCATACGAAATAAGTAAGATGGGTTGTTATATGTATGTTAGGTATTTGATATTTTTATTAATTGGAAAAGATAAATATTCTGCATATAACATGATTAAATGTGTAGATTATAGTAGTTATTCAGAAGATACTATAAAAGTATATGACAGAATACTTAATAATGACATTATGATATATAAGATGGATGAAATTAATTCCAGTGGATATGTAGTTGATACATAAGAAGCAAGTATATGGGTAATTCTTAATATCGAAACATTTGCTCAAACAATAATTGGTTCTATTAATTTAGGCAGTGATGATGATACAACTGGAGCAGTTCCAGGTGTAATAGCAGGTATTATCTATGGAATAGATAATATACCAAAAAAAGGTTAGATAAGTTATTAAAAAAAGATTATTTATTAGAATTAGCAAATAAGTTAAAAAAATAATAAAAAAATAAAGGAGAAGTAAAATATGGCAGTAAAGAAAAGTGCTTTATATAGCAAATTATGGGATAGTTGTGACACATTAAGAAGCAAAGGTGGAATGGATGCAACACAATATAAAGATTATGTTTTAATTATATTATTTATGAAGGTTATTACTGATAAATACTATGGAAAAGCAAATTCATTAATAGAGGTTCCTGATGATGCAAATTTTAATACGATGATTTCATTAAAAGGAAAAAAGAATATTGGAGAAGAGTTTAATATTATATTGCAAAAAATAGCAGAAGAAAATGAATTACAAGGAATAATAGATGTGGTTGATTTTAATGATGAAAACAAACTTGGAAAAGGAAAGGATATGATTGATGCTTTAACTGGGTTAGTTGAAATATTCCAAGATAAAGATTTAGATTTTAGTAATAATAGAGCAGATGATGATGATATTTTAGGAGATGCATATGAATATTTAATGAAAAAATTTGCATCAGAAGCTGGTAAAAGTAAAGGACAATTTTATACACCATCAGAAGTTTCAAGAATAATGGCTAAAATTATAGGCATTGGTCAATCAGAACAAAATATCATTTCGGTTTATGATATGGCATGTGGTTCTGGATCATTATTATTAAAAGCAGCATCCGAAGCAAAGCAAAATAAAAAAGTGTACTTATATGGGCAAGAAAAAGATACAAATACAGCAGGATTATGTGTAATGAATATGTTTTTACATGGAAACGAAACAGCATTAATAAAAGTTGATAATACATTAACAAAACCACAATTTTTAGAAAATGGAAGGCTTAAAACTTTTGACTATTGTGTTGCTAATCCTCCATTTTCAGTAAAAAAATGGAATACTGATATGGAAGAAACATATGATAGATTTACGGGATTTGGAATGCCTCCAGAAGGATGTGCCGATTATGCGTTTTTATTGCATATGTTAAAATCTATGGATCCAGATCATGGTAGAGCTGCTATTATTCTTCCTCATGGAGTATTATTTAGAGGTGGGCAAGAAGAACAAATAAGAGCTAAATTAATAACAAAAGGATATATTGAAGGTATTATCGGATTACCAGCAAATTTATTTTATGGTACTGGAATACCTGCTTGTATTATTGTTTTGGATAAGAAGAACGCTTCAAATAGAAAAAATATCTTTATAATAGACGCAAGTAAAAACTATATAAAAGATGGAAATAAAAATAAGTTAAGAGAAGAAGATATCAAAAAAATAGTTGATACTTATAATAATAGAATAGTTGAAAAAAAATATTCTGATAATGTAAGTATTGAAAAAATTACATCAGAGCAATATAACTTAAATATACCGAGATATGTTGATGCTTCACAAGATGAAATGAAACCAGATTTAAAGGCTCACCTTTTAGGTGGTATTCCAAAGTCTAATATTGATTTTTATAATAACTTCTGGTCTGCTGCTCCAGAATTAAAGAAGTCACTATTTTCAGATGACGAAAAAGAAGGATATTATATATTAAATGTTTTAAAGGATGAAGTTTCAACTAAAATTAACGAATCATTAGAGATTAAGTCATATATAAAAAATGTAAATGAAAAAATTTCCACATGGGAAAATAAAATAAAATCAATTTTATTAGATTTGAATAATGAAATGAGAGTTAAAGAAATTATAGAAAATATTTCAAATGAATTATTAGAAATATTTAATGAGGATATTCTAATTAATAAGTATGATGCTTATGAATATTTAATGAATTATTATGATTCAGTGTTAAAAGATGACTTATATATGATTACTGATAATGGTTGGATTCCGACTTTGTCTTATGCAAAAGATAAAAACGGAAAGATAAAAAAGAACGAATTTGATTCAGAACTCTTACCAAAACAAATTATTGTTAATAAATACTTTAGTGAAGAACAGTCGAAGATAGATGGAAAGGATAATGAATTAAATAATTTGACAGCAGAATTTGAAAGTTTAGTTGAAGAAAATACAGGTGATGAAAACTTATTTGCAGATGATGATAAAGTTAATGAAAAAATGTTAAAAGATAAGAGAAAAGAATCTTATGATGAAGATTTAGTTGTAATAGAAAAATTATTAGATAACTTATCTACCCAAAAAGATATCAAGAAAGATATAAAAACATTACAAGAATTATTGAATGATAAAGTTATTTCTAAATATAGTTCTTTAGAGAGTGATGAATGTAAAAATATTATTGTTTATGATAAATGGTTTGTTTCAATTGAAGAAAAATTTTCAAATTGTATAAATAATATCATTACAAATTTATCAAGTAGCATAATAAAATTAGAGGAAGAATATGAGTATACTTTAGGAGATGTAAATAAGGAAATAAATAAAAAGGAAAAAGAACTATCTAATTTATTAAAAGAACTGGTTGGAGATACTGATGATATGAAAGCTTTTGATGAATTTATTAAAGAACTTGGTGGTGAATAAGATGGATAAATTATTAAAACCAAGAATTAGATTTAAAGGATTTACTGACGTTTGGGAACAACGTAAGTTAGGAGATGAAGCGATAGAATTAATTGCCGGAGGAGAT
>CAZKUP010000076.1:0-5549 GCA_964555985.1 uncultured Clostridium sp.
AAAATACAAAAAATACATAATAACCTAGGGGTCACTATGTATTATAAAAAATTAAGAAATAGTTTAAGTATATTAACTATTTTTTTTAAATATGTTAAAATTATATAGGGGAATTTAAATAATAAAAATAGTATATATATAGTAGAGGGAGTTATTTATGAATTTAGATACATTAAATGAAGCACAAAAAGAGGCAGTGGTTACTACTGATGGACCAATACTTATTTTAGCTGGGCCAGGAAGTGGTAAAACAAGAGTAATTACATATAAAATTGCTTATTTACTTGAAAAAGATAAAGCAAAGCCATGGGAAATACTTGCAATTACTTTTACTAATAAAGCTGCTAAAGAAATGAAAACAAGATTAGAAAATTTGATTGAAGAAGATATTAAGAGTATGCAAATATCTACATTCCATTCTTTTGGACTTAGAGTTGTTAAAGAAAATTATGATTATTTTAATTTAAATAGTAATTTTACTATATTAGATGAGAATGATTCTATTTCTGTAATTAAGAAAATAGTAAAAGAGATGAATTTAGATGATAAACAATATAATGCAAGAAGTATTAAACATAAGATTAGTTCTGCTAAAAATGAACTTATTGATTATAAAAAATATAAGATGACATGTCATACTACAATAGATGAAAATATTGCTAAGGTATATGAAAAATATCAAGAAAAGTTATTAAGAAGTAGTACAGTTGATTTTGATGATTTATTAATGATGCCAATTATTTTATTTAAGAATAATAAGAGTGCTTTAGAATATTATCAAAATAAATTTAAATACGTATTTATAGATGAATATCAAGATACTAATGAGGCACAATATTTACTTAGTAGAATGATTACTGAGAAAAGAAATAATATATGTGTTGTTGGTGATGAGTGTCAAAGTATTTATTCATGGAGAGGTGCGAATTTTAAAAATATTCTTAATTTTGAAAAAGATTATAAAGACGCTAAAGTAATATTGCTTGAACAAAATTATCGTTCTACTAAGAGAATTATTGAAGCTGCTAATAGTGTTATAAAAAATAATAAAGAGAAAAAAGATAAACATTTATGGACTGATAATTCAGATGGCTCTATGATTAAATATATGAGATGTTATGATGAAAAAGATGAGGTATTTAATATAATTAATCAAATTAAGTATTATAAAGAAGAAGGAGTTTCTTATAAAGAAATGGTTGTTCTTTATAGAACTAATGCTCAATCTCAATCAATAGAAAGAGGTTTTATTGAGAATAGTATTCCATATAAAGTAGTTGGATCTTATGCTTATTTTAATAGAAAAGAAATAAAAGATTTAGTTGCATATCTTCGTTTAATCAATAATAAAGATGATGATGTGAGTTTATTAAGAGCAATTAATGCTCCAAAAAGAGGTATTGGTGCGAAAACAATAGAGAAATTAGAGAATATTGCTAATGAGAAAAATACTAGTTTATTTGATTCAATAGAAAGTGGTAAAGAATTAGCATTTAAGAATTTAATACTTGATATAAATGAAAAAATGAAAGATAAATCATTTGTAGATTTTATTGAATTAGTGCTTGATACAAGTGGTTTAAGAAGTGAATATGAACTTGAAAAGACTATTGAAAATGAAGCGAAGTTAGAAAACTTAGAAGAATTTAAGTCAATAGCAAAAAACTTTGAAGATTATAATCCAGGTGCTACATTAGAAGAATTTCTAATGGAAATATCATTAATAAGTGATATAAAAGAAACTAAAGATGATGAAGTAGTAACACTTATGACTATGCATGCAGTAAAGGGGTTAGAATTTGATATAGTGTTTGTTACAGGACTTGAAGAAGGATTATTTCCACATAGTAATTCTATGTATGATGAAAAAGAATTAGAGGAAGAAAGAAGAATATTTTATGTTGCAATAACTCGTGCTAAAAAGGTATTATATTTAACTAATGCAAGAAGTAGAATGTTATTTGGAAATATTCAGTCAAATCCACCTAGTAGATTTATAGATGAAATAAATAGTAATGATATAGAAAAATTATTTGAAGAAAAGAAAAAAGAAGTTATTGTTGAAATGAGAAATACTAGTAAAACAAATAATAATTTTAATAAAGATGAATTAGAAATAAAAGCAGGGGATCATGTAAAACATAATGCATATGGTGAGGGAATAGTTGTTTCTGTTGATAGAAAAGTTGCTACTATTGCATTTGCTAGTCCATATGGAATAAAAAAGATATTAACAACTTATAAAGGTTTAGAAAAGAGGTAATTTATGAATAAAACATTATTAATTATGGCTGCAGGTATGGGCAGTAGATTTGGAGGATTAAAGCAATTAGAGCCTTTTGGGCCTAATAATGAATTCATAATTGATTATTCAGTGTATGATGCAATTAGATGTGGGTTTAATAAAATAGTATTTATTATAAAAAAAGAAAATGATGATATATTTAGAGAAACAATAGGTAAAAGAGTAGAAGATAAAATACATGTAGAGTATGTATTTCAAGAGTTAGATAATATACCAAATGAGTTTAAAGTGCCAGAGGAAAGAGTAAAACCATGGGGTACTGCACATGCAATAATGTGTGCAAAAGATGTTATTAATGAACCGTTTGTAGTTATTAATTCAGATGATTTTTATGGAATGGATGCTTATAAAGTTATAAGTGAGTTTATTGATAATAATAAAGAAAATAATAATTTATTTGGTATAGTAGGTTATAATGTACTTAATACTTTAACTGAAAATGGTAAAGTAAAAAGAGGAGTATGTAAGATTAAAGATGATTATTTATCTTCAATTGATGAATGTGAAATAGGAATAGAAAATAATATAATTAAAGCAACATCTTTAGTAACTAATAATACATATGAAATAGATAAAAATGCAGTAGTGTCTATGAATATGATGTATTTTACACCAGCAATATTTAAATATTTAGAAGATAATTTTAAAAAGTTTTTATCTGAAAATATAGATAATATTAAAAGTGAATACCTAATACCAGAAGTACTAGCACAAGGAATAAAGAATGATTTTTGTAAAGTTAAAGTAATAAATACAAAAGCTATTTGGGCAGGAGTAACTTATAAAGAAGATAAAGAAAATGTGGTTAAATTTATAAATAATGAAATAAATAATAAAGTATATCCAAATAAATTGTGGAAATAGTTAAAATGGTGAATAATATGGATGTAGAGAAAAGAATTGAAGAATTAATAAAAATAATTAATGAAGCAGATTATAATTATCATACACTTGATAATCCTACTATAACAGACCAAGAATATGATAAATATATAAGAGAATTATTTGATTTAGAGAGTGAATATCCGGAATTTGTAAAAGAAGATTCTCCGACTCATAGAGTTGGAAGTGTTGTATTAGACTCTTTTAATAAAATAACACATAAAATACCTATGATGTCACTTAGTAATGTGTTTAATGAAAGTGAAGTTAGAAATTTTGATGAAAAAATAAAAAAAGAGGGATTTGATCCAAAATATGTTTGTGAACTTAAAATAGATGGATTAAGTGTATCTTTAATATATGAAAAAGGAAAACTAGTAAGCGCTGCTACAAGAGGAGATGGAGTAGTTGGAGAAGATATTACTAATAATGTAAAAACTATAAGAACAATACCTCTTAAAATTAATAAAGAAATAGATATTGAAGTTCGTGGTGAAATTTATATGAGTAAAAAAGTATTTGAAAATATAAATAGAATAAGGGAAGAGCAAGGAAAACCACTTCTTCAAAATACAAGAAATGCAGCTGCGGGTTCTATTAGACAATTAGATTCAAAAATTGCTGCTAAAAGGAAATTAGACTCATTTATATATCATTTACCAAATCCTACTGACTATAATATAAGTACTCATGAAGATGCTCTTAAGTTTATGAAAGAACTAGGCTTTAAAGTAAATGATAATAATAGAATATGTAATAATATAGATGAAGTTATAGAATTTATTAATTATTATACTGTAAATAGACATAATATACCTTATGATATAGATGGAATTGTTATAAAAGTAAATGATTTAAATACTCAAAAAGAACTTGGTTTTACAGCAAAATATCCAAAATGGGCAACTGCATATAAATTTCCTCAAGAAGAAGTTTTAACTAAACTTACTGATATTATTTTTACAGTAGGTAGAACTGGTCAAGTAACTCCAAATGCTGTACTAGATCCTGTTTTAGTGCAAGGATCTACTATAAGAAGAGCAACTCTTCATAATGAAAAATATGTAATAGATAGAGATATAAAAATAGGTGATATTGTATCAATTATAAAAGCAGGAGAAGTAATACCAGCAGTAATTGGCCCTAAAAAAGAAAGAAGAACTGGGGAAGAAATAGAGTTTAAAATGATTACTAAGTGCCCAATATGTAATTCTTATTTAGTAAAAAAAGATGATGAAGCAGATTATTATTGTAAAAATGAACATTGTCCAGCAAGAAAAATAGAAACATTAATTCACTTTGTATCAAGAGATGCAATGAATATAGAAGGACTTGGAGAAAGAGTAATAGAGGATTTGTATAATTTAAAATATATAAGTACTTTTAGTGATATATATGATTTAGAAAAATATAAAAAATCAATAATGGAATTAGAAGGATATGGTGAAAAGAGTGTTAATAATATGCTTTTAGCTATAGAAAAGACTAAAGAAAATTCATTAGAAAAATTACTTTTTGCACTTGGTATTAAACAAGTAGGTGAAAAAACTGCTAAAATACTTGCAAAGCAATATAAAACATTAGATAATTTAATAAATGCTTCACAAGAAGAATTAAGTAATATAAGAGATATTGGAGAATTAACTGCAAAAAGTATTACTAGTTATTTTTCTAATGAAAAAAATATAGAAGAAATAAATAAATTAAAAAGTCATAATATAAATATGACATATCTAGGAAAAGAAGTTGTGAATAATATTAATTTTACTGGTAAAACATTTGTAATAACAGGAACACTTTCAGTGCCAAGAGAAAAAATAAAAGAAATAATAGAAGAAAATGGAGGAAATGTATCATCTTCTGTAAGTAAAAAAACAAGTGTAGTAATAGTTGGATTAGATGCTGGAAGTAAATATGATAAAGCTAAAGAATTAGGTATTACTATTTGGAATGAAGAAGAATTTAACAATAATATAAAATAAACATAAAATAGTATAGGTGAAATATGTGAATGAATTTAATGAATTTGTAAACAAAGATTATAAATCATTTTCAGAATGGTTATTTTCTCTTAATGCATACACTTTTACATTAATAGGCACAATTGCTGGATTCATAATTTCACCTACACTTACTATTAATGAACAAAATTCATTAGGAAACTTTTTTGAATTATTAGGGCAAGTAATACTTACAATTAATGCTCAAGGCACTACATTAGAACAAAGAAAAAATAAAAATTCAAATATAAAACCAGAAATAGAATCATCTAGTTTAGAAGAAGAAATAATTAAAATAAAAGAAGAATTAATTAATTTAAGAAATGATGCTTTAGGAAATAATTATTTAAAATAAAAATTAT
>CAZKUP010000077.1:0-5422 GCA_964555985.1 uncultured Clostridium sp.
TATAGGGTATTTTGTACTATTTATTACTGATTTTCTATTCCGTACTGGTCACCAATTAGTAGTTTACCGTTGAAAATCAACGGTTTTTTATTTTATTTAAAATTTTTTGATGAATTAATTAATATTTAAAAAAATATATGTTATAAGAAATTTATTGTTATATTTATCTATTAGTGCTTTTAACAGCGCTTTTTCTATTTTCTCCACCTAAATTAATATCAATTGTTTGATTTTTTATACCTTCCTTTCAACATGCAATACACATAATCCAGACTAGATATTATTTTATAAATTTTTTTTAATTTAAACTTTTTTTAAATTATAAATTATGCTACAATAAATAATGTTTAGGTGATAGAATGAACAATGAATTTAAATGTATAAAATGCGGGGCATGTTGTAAGAACATTGGATATGTTGAAGAAGCTAAATTTTTAGATAGAGGAGATGGTGTATGTAAATATTATTCTTTTGAAAAAAAAGAATGCTCTATTTATGAATTTAGACCAGAAATATGTAGAGTAGATAAGATGTACAAAAGATTTAAAGATAAAATGAGTTATGAAGAATATTTAAATCTTAGTTATTCTTCTTGTGAGGAATTAAGAGAATTAGAAAAAAATAAATTATAATGGGGGAAATATATGGGAATTTTTGATAAGATTAAAAATGTATTTAAAAAAGAAGAAAAAAATGAAAATACTTTGTTATATGATAAAGGCCTTGAAAAGACAAGAGTAGAGTTTACTTCTAGATTAGGTAAATTATCTAAAAAATATAAACAAGTTACAGAAGAATATTTTGAAGAATTAGAAGAAATATTAGTTATGGCTGATATAGGTGTAAATACTGTAATGGATTTTATGGACAGACTTAAAAAAAGAGTAAATAAGGAACATATTACAGATACTGATAAGTTAAAAGAAGTTATAGTTGATGAATTATTTATAATATATGTTAATGGTGATGTTCTTACTACTAAAATTAATTATAATGAATTTGGTCCAACAGTTGTACTTTTTGTAGGTGTTAATGGAGTTGGTAAAACTACATCAATTGCAAAATTAGCATATAAATTAAAAAATGATGGTAAAAAAGTTCTTTTAGTTGCTGGAGATACATTTAGAGCAGGCGCGGTTGAACAAATAGAAGAATGGGGAGATAGAATAGGTGTTAGGGTAGTAAAAAATGCTTCTAAGGATCCTTCTGCAGTTATTTATGATGGTATAGATATTGCAAAGAAAGAAAGCTATGATGTAGTGCTTATAGATACAGCTGGAAGACTTCAAAATAAGGTTAATTTAATGAAGGAGTTAGAAAAAATTAATAGAGTAATTGGTAATTTAATAGAAAATGCTCCTCATGAAACTCTTTTAGTAATAGACGCTACTACTGGACAAAATGGTATTAGTCAAGCAAAAAGTTTTAAAGAAATAACTAATATTACAGGTATTGTACTTACTAAATTAGATGGAACTGCTAAGGGTGGTATTGTACTTGCAATAAAAGAAAGTGTTGATATTCCTGTTAAATTAGTTGGATTAGGTGAAAAGATGGAAGATATGATACCATTTGATATAGAAAGTTATATATATGGTTTATTTAAGGATATGATGTAATGGAAGAGAGAATTTATTTAATTGATTTATATGATATATATGGATGCTTATTAGATTTAAAAGCTAGAAGTAATTTTGAGAGTTATTACTTTGATAATCTTTCATTAGGAGAAATAAGTGAAAATGTTGGTATTTCAAGAAATGCTGTACATAAGTCTTTAAAAAAGATAAAAGATGAATTAATGTTTTATGAAGAAAAACTTAAGTTATATAAAAAAAGAGAAGAAATAAATGAAATAATAAAAGATTGTAGTGATGAAGTAAAAGAAAAATTTGATAAGATAAGTTGGTGATAGAATGTTTGAAAGTATGTCTGAAAGATTACAAAATGCTATGCATAAAATAAGGGGTTATGGAAAAATAACTGAAGATAATATTAGTGAAATAATAAGAGAAGTAAGACTTGCATTATTAGAGTCAGATGTCAATTATAAAGTTGTAAAGGAGTTTACAAATAATGTAAAAGAAAAGGCATTAGGAAAAGAGGTAAGTACTAGTTTAAAGCCATCTGAAGTATTTTTAAAAATATTAAAAGATGAATTAATAGAACTTTTAGGAAAAGAGAAAGTTCCTCTTGTAAATAATAATTTTAATGTTGTAATGCTTGTAGGTCTTCAAGGTTCTGGTAAAACTACTCATATTGCAAAACTAGGTAATTTTGTAAGAAAGAAATATAAAAAGAAACCTATGTTTATTGCATGTGATATATATAGACCAAGAGCTATTGATCAGTTAAAACAACTTGGTAAAGAGTTAAATATATATGTATACAGTGAAGATAGTATGGACGCTGTTAATATAGCACAAAATGGTATTAAATATGCAAAAGAAAATGGTTATGATTATGTATTTATTGATACAGCTGGAAGACTTCATATAGATAATACTCTTATGGAAGAATTAAAGAATATGAATGACTCAATAAATCCAGATGAAATACTTTTAGTGCTTGATTCTATGATAGGACAAGATGCCATAAATGTTATTGAAGGATTTAATAATGTACTTCCTTTAACAGGTACAATTCTTACTAAAATGGATGGCGATACTAAAGGTGGTGTTGCTATTTCAGTAAGACATTTAACTCACATTCCAATAAAATTTGTAGGTACTAGTGAGAAAATAGATGGTCTTATGGAATTTGATACTAATAGAATGGTAGGAAGAATTTTAGGAGAAGGTGATATTCAATCACTTATTGAACATGCTGAAGAGGTAATTGATGAAGAAAGCGCTATTAAAGCTGCTAAAAGAATGAACAGTGGTAAATTTGATTTAGAAGATTTCTTAGAACAACTATATCAAATAAAGAAACTAGGGCCTCTTGAAAATATGTTAAAACTTATTCCTGGAGCAGCTAAGATGGGTCTTAATAATATAAATATAGATCCAAAACAAATATCACATATAGAAGCAATTATTCAATCTATGACTATAAAAGAAAGAAGAAATCCTGATATAATTAAAGCATCAAGAAAAATAAGAATTGCAAATGGATCAGGTACTAAAGTAGAAGATGTAAATAGATTATTAAAGCAATTTGATACAATGAAAAAAATGATGAAACAATTAAAAAATGGAAATATGAAATTACCATTTTAAAGGAGAAGATTATGGAAGAAAAAATTGAACAATTAAGAAATAGTATTAAATCTAATACAAATTTAACAGAAGAATTTAAATGCAATTTAGGAACACTTTCTGATACATTAGTAACAGTATTTCCTATGTATGATTATAGTAATTTTAGTAATATATTATCTGTATTAAATATAAAAATGAATACAAATATTCCATCTTATACTAAATATGATAAAGAAGAACATGTTCTTTATATAAATACTGAAAAATGTTTTGAAGATAGAATAGATTTACAACATTTATTTTTAAATGAATTATTAAAGATATCTACTAATAAATATGATAATAATCCTGAATTAAATGGATTTGATACAGGTCTTACAGAAGTTATTTCAAGTACAATAAATAATGACGAAAGCATGAAAAAACTAAATGTTTTAGAAAATACTTTAATGAGTATATTATCCAAAATAATATCTCCTGATATATTACTTGATTCATATATGAATAATGATTACTCTAGTGTTATTTTAGAACTTGAAAGTATTGGTGTAGAAAGAAATGAATTTACTGAATTAGTAAGAGCATTTAATAATCCAAAAGATTTTTCTAAAGCAGAAAATATTATGATAAATATGTTCTCTAAAAAAATAGAAAAAAATATAGAAAATGGAGTAATTACTAAAGAAGATATAAATGAAGAATATTCTGATTTTGATGCAATGCTTATATATTCAAAAACTGAACTTCTATCAATATATCCACATCAAGACTTTTCATCTATTAATATAAATAATGTAAAAGATACATTAGATAAAGCAGTAATAGATACTGAAAATAAAGAATTAGAAAGAGTTAAATAGGTTATCATACAAGAATGATTTCCTTTTTTTCATATCATATTTATAGAAAAGGAGGAAATTATGTTATTTAATAATAGAAAGTGTGGATGTGAAATGCCTACAAATAATTGCCCTATAATGGAAAATCCAATAGAAAAATGTATACAAAAAGATATATATCATGAAGTAGAGCATATTTGTCCAATTAATACTAGAATAATTAATAATCATATATATAAACATGTTTATATACCACAATACACATGTACTGAAGAAGATGTTTATACTAATATGGATGAATGTGGATGTACAAATAACTTTGATATGTATTAAAAGAGTTTAATGATTATAATAAATTAATAATTAAATATAAGAAATCCTACAAAAAATATTTTGTAGGATTTTTTACTAGATTATTTAACAATGATTGTAAAAAAATATTTAGAATGCTATAATTTAATAGTAAAGTAGGTGAAGATATGGAATTAACATTCTTAAGTTTTAAAGAAATTGAAAAATTTTTTGCAAATACTAATATAGATATGGATGGATATTCAACCGATTTTGCAATATCTTGTGGAGCAGATGTTGATTTTAAAAGTAGAATAGGATATTATTTTACTTCTGATATTCATAAAGAGTATAATTTGTGGCAACCTGCAATAGAAGTTAAAGTTGTGGACTGTGAAGAAGATTATTTATATATGTTTATTAGAAATAAAGATATCGCAATAAGGCCTGCTATAGAAAATGTATCTAAAATAGATGAGTTATATAATTTAATAACTGTTCAAAATGGTATGAAAGTTTCATATAAAAAAAGTTTTTATTATGGAGAATATCCAAATAAATTAGTTGAGTCATTCCAAAGTAAATTATTAGAAAGATTATATCAGAAAGATAATTTAAATAAAACTGATAAAACATATACAATAGTATTTGGCACTAAAAAGAATGATTTAATTTTAGAAGAATTTATTTTAGATAATAAAAAATATGTAAGAATACCTATTTTAAATGATAACTTTGATAATATATATGATAATATAGAACAATTTGATGATTCAAAAGATAGATTTTATAAATATGTTTGGGTAGAAGTTAAACCAATAAATTGGATTTATGATGAAAAAAGTGATACTGCTATGACAGAAAAACTTATATTATCAGGAGTTATATTTAGTTCTACTGATACATTAGATTTTAAAGAAACATCTATTTATAAATACATGAATAAACATCTTGTAAAAGATATAATACCAAGTAATACTAGAAAAAAAGAAATAACAAGTAATCCATATAATTTTGACTTTAGTAAAGTAAGTGAAGAAGATATATTAAGAGGATGTATTGAAAGTAATATTGCAGTAATGCTTCATG
>CAZKUP010000078.1:0-5278 GCA_964555985.1 uncultured Clostridium sp.
ATTACAACATTTTCCTTTTATTTCATTTTATTTTTCTTAATTTATTCTTCTATACAAGCATTAAGTAAAGTAATTATACTTAATAAATCATTATCGCTTAGTTTTTCTAGATATTTTATATTTCTAACTTCATAATCTACACTTCTTAGGTGTTCACATAAAACAGATCCATGTATTTTTTTAGTGTCTTCTAAAATATAATGTGTTGGGAATTGCTTTTCATTTGATGTAATTGGGCATACAATAATCATTTTTGTATTATAATTAAAAGTATTATTACTAATTACTACTGCTGGTCTTAAACCCTTCTGTTCATGTCCCAAAGTAGGATTAAAGTCCAAATAAACAATATCTCCTTGTTTAGGAATATATTTTTTTACCATATTTCTTTTCCTACACTTTCATCCCATGTAAATTCTTTTGCTAAATTTTTTCCATTATATTTTTTAAATTCCTCATATAATGATATTTTCTTTTTTTTAGGTACACTTATAATTATTTTAGAATCTTCTTCTTTAATATCTAATATATCATTAATTTTAATATTCATAGATTTTACAATGCTTTTCGGTACTCTTACACCTAATGAATTTCCCCATTTTTGAAGTTTTATTTCCATAGTTCTCATCTTCTTTCATTTAAAGTATATACTTTGTTTATACAATTGTCAACCTTTTATAATGTTTCATAATGTTTTGCTTTTATTTTCTTTATATTTACTCATATCATCATATAAATTAGATAATTTTTTTAATTCATTTATATATTCTATAACTATTTTATTACTATATTCCTTATTCATAAGAGGATACTCAAGTCCCATTTCAATAAGCATATCTATATAATCTATTATATCATTTAAATTTTCAAAATTATCTTTTCCTATTGTATTAAATAAATTACTAAAATCACCTGTAATTCTCGCACATATTATTTCATTTCTATACCTTTCTATAAAAGGAGATAATATATGTTTTAATATTTGACTTGTATTTTGATTATGATTCTCTTTTAAAATATGCTTATCATCTAATAAATATATATTTTTACTTCTTAAATTATTAAGAACTTCAAGTGCAAAAATATCTGTTACTGCCTCATTAAATCTTTCATATTTTCTTTTATTAGTTTTATATATATGACTACTCTTTTCACCAACATATACCCTAGGTTCAAATCCACATCTATAATCATATTCATAACTTATTTCACTTTCTAAAGCATGTATTAATTCATGAAGTATTATATAATCTGTTTCACCAAATTCACTTGTTCTAAGAGTTAAAAACATAAGTGGTATAAGCTTATCATCAACTATACCTGCATGTATACATACTTGTCTTCTTTTTATCATCAAATATAAATATTCCCTTGATTCATTACATGGATAAAAATATTTAATAGAAGACTTAAAAGTATCACTTTCCATTATAAATTCTTTTTCTATTTCTTCTTTTTTCTTTTCCTTACTCCTTTTAATTTTATCTACTAATACTTCTTTTGGAATAAAATTATATTTATCTATAAATTCATTTTTCTTATCTATATTATCTTCATAAAAATATTCAATTAATAACTTAGAATTAATATCTTCTTTTTCCAAAGACAAATCATATAATTCATTTATCTCATCAAAAAACTCTATTTCCTTTCTCTCTTTAATTTCATTTAATCTTCTAAGTTCACTATAATAATACTCTTTATACATTTTAATGCTATCTAAATACTCACTCATCTTCTTACATAATTTGCTATATATTTCATTATATTTATTCATAAGAGGCAATAACTTATTATATTCTTTTGAATCAATAGTTATATTATCATCTTTAGTAATACTTCTTATAAACTTAAGTTTATTTTCTCTTATTTTATCATTTTCCATTTCTAAAGCAAAAACCCTAAAACTATCAGGCATATGATTAAATGGATAAATAAAAGCATACTCTCCATCTAAATATAAATCAACTAATTCCTTTGTTTTACCTTCAAACTTATTATAATAATTATTTATATTTAAATCTATTCCTATAGCTTTTAAAAACTCAATACATAACTCCCTAGACTTAACCTCTTCTAAAAATAAATAATAATTATATATATCATTATAAGTATAATATGTAGTTAAAAGTACATTATTAAGTCTTTCATTAATAATATCAGTATATTCTATACCAAATACCTCCTCAAAAGAAGATATAATATCCCCATAATTCTTTGTAAAATCTAATTTAAATGCATTCATAATTTCCTCTTATCTAATAAATTTCTTTAATTTTTCTATTACATCATTATTAACTCCAAACAAACAAGCATAAATTAAATAATCTTCCCATACTATTAATTCATCCTTATCCTTAGAATCCATATTTCCAAAATCACTCAAAAAATTTCTTAATCCTTCAATTTTCTTATTTAATTCCTCTCCCTCTTTAGTTCTTATAAAAGACCTATTCTTTTTAGAAACATAAGTAGATTTATAAACATACCTAAACATTTTAATATATCTTATAAGCATATAAACTGCTATAAATATAAGAATACATGGAAAAATTATATTAAAATTAGGCACTACAAACTCATTAAGAAAATCAACTGTTTCCTTATTAAAAAACACAAGAGGAATACATATTATAGCCCAAAATATAGACAATTTCTTAAAAGTATATTCTGAAAAAATAGGTTTCATTTTCAAATTCAATTTAACCTTATTAGGATTTTTTATAATCAAATTACTATTAATACAATCACTAATTGTTTCATCTTTTAATTCATGCACATCTATTTTATTTAAAGTATTACTTTTTATTCTTTTTAATACCAAAGATTCACTTCTTGTTAAATTAGTACCATCATTTAAAACAACAATACTATCATCATCTATTCTAATTATATTTTTTAATTCCAATTTTAATAATATTGAAATAACATCCCTTTTTAAATTAATATCAAAACTATCAATATAACTTATAACAGATGGAGAATAACTATCAACAAGATCCCTATAATAATCTTTATCCCTATTAAAATCATTAACACTCATACATTCCCTAGTAACTTTTCTTAAAGCTATCTTTGACGCGGCAAAACATACAAAAATAGGAATTAAAATAAACAATACAAACTCTATCACAAGCATCACCATAATAAGAATAAAATATTTTTAATATTTAGTCAATATAAAAAAAAATACACTTCTTATAGTTATATCTTATATACTTTATTTCGACTATAAATATATATATTAGTTTTTTTGTACTATGACGTCAGGAAATAAAAAAAGAAAGAAAACTTTCTAATTCATTTGCTTAGCAACTTCTTCTGCAAAGTTCTCTTCTCTCTTTTGCATTCCTTCTCCTACTTCATATCTAACCATAGATTTAATTGTTCCATTATTAGATTTTACATATTCAGAAACGCTCATATCATCATTTTTAACAAATGGTTGTTCAGTTAAACATACTTCTTTATAGAATTTTTTAATTCTTCCTTCAACCATTTTTTCAGCTATATCGGCAGGTTTTCCTTCATTAATAGCTATTTGTTTTTGTATTTCTCTTTCATGATCTACATCTATAGAAGGCACTGAATCAATATTTAAATATTTTGGTCTCATAGCTGCTGCATGCATTGCAACATCTTTAGATACTTCAGTATTCGCACCATCTATAACTACTAATACTGCTATTTTGCCATTCATATGAGTATAAGCTCCAAAGTTTTCTGCATCAGTTTTTTCAACTAATTCAAATCTTCTAAAACTTATTTTTTCTCCTATTTTAGCAACTTTATTTGTAATAGTATTTTCTAATGTTCCATCTACAGTAGAAAGATTTAATGCTTCTTCTACAGTTTTAACATTATTATTAATTAATAAATTAGATATTGTATTAATTAAATCTTTAAACTCATCATTTTTAGCAACAAAATCTGTTTCAGAATTTACTTCTATAATAACAGCTTTATTACCTTCTATAAGAATATTAACAAGTCCTTCAGCAGCAATTCTATCAGCTTTCTTAGCAGCTTTAGAAATACCTTTTTCTCTTAACCACTCAGAAGCTTTTTCTAGATTACCTTCAGTTGCTTCTAATGCTTTCTTGCAATCAAGCATACCAGCACCAGTTAATTCTCTTAATTCTTTTACCATACTTGCAGTAATCATATTATCCTCCTACTTTAAACTTGAAATAAGTTCATCTTTTTTCATTTTAGAATATCCTTCGATATTTCTTTCTTTCGCCATTTCTTTTAGTTCAGCAACTGTTAATTTAGATAAATCTTTTTTCTCAAATTTAACGGCTTTTTCATTCTTAACAGACTTTACTTCTTTCTTAGGCTCTTCTTGTTTCTTTACATCTTTCTTTGTACTTTTTACTTCATCTTTCATTTCTTTCTTTGGATGACGTTCATCTTCAGTAATAAAATCAAGCATTGGTAGTCCATAACTTTCTGCAACAGCATTGTTAAGAACACCCATAACAACTTTAACAGCACGAATTGCATCATCATTTGCAGGAATTACATAATCAACATCATCAGGATCACAATTAGTATCAACAATACCAAATACAGGTATATGTAATCTTCTTGCTTCTTTGATTGCATTAATTTCTTTACGTGGATCTACTATAATTAAAGCTTCAGGAACTTTCTTCATATTTCTAATACCACATAAATATTTATTTAATTTATCATATTCCTTACGAATTTTTATAACTTCTTTCTTAGGAAGTTTTTCAAATACGCCTTCTTTTTCCATCTTTTCGATTTCATCAAGACGACTAATTCTCTTCTTAATTGTTCTAAAGTTAGTTAAAGTTCCACCTAACCATCTTTCATTTACATAGAACATATTAGTTCTTTCTGCTTCTTCTTTTGCAGCTTCTTGTGCTTGCTTTTTAGTACCAACAAATAATACTTTTCCTCCATTATCACAAATTGATTTAAGCTCAGCATAAGCTTCTTCTATTAACTTAACTGTCTTTTGTAAATCAATAATGTAAATATCATCTCTTGCAGTAAAAATGTACTCTTTCATCTTAGGGTTCCATCTTTTAGTTTGATGACCAAAATGTACCCCAGCTTCTAATAAATAACTCATTGAAACTACTGTCATATTTATTCCTCCTTTTGTTTTTCCTCTGAATACTTCTAAATGTCTTCACTTAAAATTTAAGCACACGAAGACAAAATTCATATCCATGTGTTTTTTTTAAAAGCCATGAGTATTATAGCAAAAATATAAGGATTTAACAATAGTTTTTTCTAAATCCAT
>CAZKUP010000079.1:0-5219 GCA_964555985.1 uncultured Clostridium sp.
AATCCCCTTATAATATGGGAATTTTCTTTAACAAACTATTTTTTTACTCAAAACGAGAACTTCGAATTAAATTCAGTCCTTTTTTTATTAAATTGATAATTTATAAGGGTCCAAACTTGTTCCTGTACCACCAATTTTTTTAACATTAGACTTTAGATATACAGTTGGGAAAACTCCATTTGAAGCATTCGCAGTGCCGTCACCAGTGTACAAGGAGTCAGCATGCCACACAACATTAGAGGAATAGGGATTAGCAACCGGCGTAATTGACCATGAATATAAATTTCTGCTATCATTATATAACCATCCATTTGCATACCCCATATCACTTACACTCATTAAGCCTATTAATGCACTTCCACTTGTTATTCTATTTACTACATCAGTACAATGATCTCTACCACCACAAATTTTTCCCGTATACCCTTTACTTATCCCCTTTTCTTGCAAGTATGCTTTACCGGCATTAGTAGACTTAATAGAACCTAAATCTTCATAACTTACTCCATATGTGTACCATTTTGTATTACTTATTAAGTTTTTTGCACTGCTTGTAAGTGGTTTCATATTTTCACTTGTTAAACTATCTTTTGTACATTCATTTGAACATGTTCCTTGTTCCCAAATATTACAATATGTACAAGTATCACTTTTACCTATATAGAATCCATTTAATAGTCTATATAAATCTGCTCCTTCATATTCACTTCCATCTGTTTTTGTGCTTGGGAACCATTGGTTTATACCATAACCACCATTTATAGTACTTGCACTACTATCCCATGAAGCCTTAAATGTTGATGCTGTATTTATTATTTTTACTCTTTTTTCTTTTGTACCATTTCCATTATCTACATCAAATACTCCTATTATTCTCCATTTCTCACATGTATTTGTATTACTTGGATCATCACAATTAAATAATACATAGTTATTAGGATCATCTCCTGTATATCTTATTCCTGCATCATATGTTATATCATTATTTATTGCTGTGGTTTTTTGTAAAGCATCTGTATTTCCTTTTTCTGTGCCAAGTATTGAATTTATATAATATGTAAAATCATCAACTACAGTAACTATTCTTTTTAATTCTTTACTTATTCCATTATAAGTTAATTTATAGGTTATTGTATAATCCCCTATCTTTGTATTATCTACTTCTCCAGTTATTTTTACATTTTCTTTTAAATCTTTACCATTATTTGTTTTTGCAATATATCCTGCATCTTCATATTCATCACCTTTAAATAAAGTAACTTCTTTATCTCCTTGCAAAACAAAACTAAAGTTTTTATCTAATAATCCAGATGATATTTCTGTATCATTTCTTAATTTATTAGATAATAGTTTTGTATTATTTAGTACAGTTAACATTGTAGCAAGTAATAAAAGAAAAAATACTAATAACATATAAACATAAGTTGACATTACAAATCCATTTTTTTTCACTTGAACACCTTCTATCTTTATATATATAATAGCATATTTTTTTCTTTTTTTATAGATTTTTATCTCAATTCATTTACATCAATTTTTTTATTAACTGCATTTTCAAGTGTCTTTGGATTATTTAAAATATATTCTAATAATTTAACAGATTTCACAAAGTAGTATCCATCAGCAACTCTTTCATCAAAATTAATACCAAATTCACACATTTTTCTTATTTCTTTCTTACCATTAATAATTACTTCCTCATCTTTTATTTCACCAATTGTAGTTAAAGAAGAACAAGTACCAAAGTCAGTTATATTATGATATATTGCACCACATTTTATAGATCCTAGATTAGATACAATCATACTACTGTAGTATAAATTATCTTTAATAAAACAAGATGGTAGCATTCCTTTTCTATCTAAAAACTTAAAAATTCCTACTAAAGGCACTCTAAGTATATTAGGTAATTTTCCAATAATATTTATTGCACTATTAGCACCTTCTTTTTTAGCATTTCTATTTCTATATGAATTAACTTTATTTTTTACTTTTTTACTCAATGAATATATATTATCAGATTCATCAGCGTCAATCATAATCATTACTTCTTCACTCTTATCATCAAATGATACTTTAACAACAAAACTGATTACGATATTGTTATGTTCATAAATATGTCTATTTAAAACAAATCTATTTAGTTTTGGTCTATTATACATTGTTTTTATTATTGCAGTCACAAAAGCATGAAAATAAGTTATATCTTCTTTATTCTTCTTTTTATTCTCAATATACTTAACTAATTCTGTAACATCAATTTTTTGTTTAATAAATACATCACTATCACATCTATTAGGTTTTATATCAATCATTATTTGTGTCATACCATTTATATCTTTAATTCTTCTAGCATTTTTCATTTTTACACCTCATATATTTTAATATTTAATTATATGTTTTAAATATTAAAAACATTACAATTTATTAACATATTCTTTAAACAATGTACCTCTTTCTTCAAAACTTTTAAATTGATCCCATGATGCACATGCAGGACTTAAAAGAATTACATCATCTTTTACTGCATTTTTATATGCTTCTTTTAAAGCTATTTCTAATGTATCAGTTACAATACATTTAATATTTATACTATCAGCATATTCTTTTATTCTATTTTTTGTTTCTCCAAAACTAACTATTAATTTTACATTTTTCATATATTCAGTTAGTTCATCAAACGAATGTCCCCTATCTAGTCCACCTAAAAGTAATATAGTTTTATTGTCAAATGATGAAAGTGCAATTTCTGTTGCTTTTACATTTGTAGCTTTAGAATCATTATATATTTTTATTCCATTTACATCTTTTACAAACTCTATTCTATGTTCAACACCCTTAAAATTTTTAATAGTATCTATAATAACTTCATCACTTACATTAAGTCTTTTAGCAACCATTATAGAAGCCATAATATTTTCATAATTATGATTTCCTTTTAAAATAATATCATTAGTATTTATTAATATTTTATTATCATATATTATATTATTATTTTCTAAATAGCATAGTGCATTATGATTATTTATACTAAAATATTCTTTATGTGACATTATGTCATTAGTGTTATTAACAACATCATTATTATCTAAATTAAGTATTGCATAATCTTTTTTTGTATGTTTATTAAATATTCTTTTTTTAATATTTATATAATTTTCTTTAGAACCAACAAAATCCAAATGAGCATCAAAAATATTAGTTAATACAGATATATTTGTTTTAAATTCTTTAAAATTACATAATTGTTGAATAGATATTTCCATAAGTAATATATCATTTTCTTTAATAGTTTCTATTACACTTGCTAAAGGATATCCAATATTACCTGCTAATATAACAGGCATTTTAGCATTTTTAAGTATTTCATATACTAAAGATGTAGTAGTAGTTTTTCCATTACTACCAGTAATACCTATTAAAGTAACATTTTCAGGAAGCATTCTAAAGCACATTTCTACTTCATTAATAACAGGAATATTTAACTCCATTGCTCTTTTTACAATAACATTATCATCTCTAATACCTGGATTTTTTATAACATAATCCACACTAGAATCAATTATATTTAAAGGATGTTCACCTAAAATAACATTAACTCCTAAAGATAAAAGTTCATTTACATGACTTATATCTTGATTAGTATTTTTATCATTTAAAATTACTTCATTATTTCTTTTAATTAATACCTTAGAAGCTTCATAACCACTTCTTGCCATACCTAATATTATTATTTTTTTATTTTCAAACATAAATATACCCTCCATAAATAATTATACTACAAAAATTAATGTACAACTACTTATTTTACTGTATATTTTTACATAATAAATAAAAAAATAACAATTTTTATAAAAAATATGTTATACTATTAAAGTATAGGAGTGAATGAGATGACAATAAGAGAATTAAGTAGAAAAGAATTTGATGATTATGCATTTAAACATGAATATAAAAGTTATTATCAAACTAGTCAATATGGTACACTTATGTCTAAACATGGATTTAAACCACTATATGTTTGTTTAGATGAAGCTGGAAATATAAAAGCTGCTGCACTAATTTTAATAAAAGAACAAGCAGGTTTAAAGTTAGGATATTCTCCAAGAGGTTTTTTAATTGATTTTAATGATTATCAGTTAGTGTCAGATTTTACTCATTTTTTAAAAGAATATTTAAATAAAATTGGGGTTATAAGTATTACAATTGATCCACATATTACTCACTTAGAAAGAGATAAAGATGGAAAACCTATAAATTCTAAAAATAGTGGGGTTAATATATCTGAGTCTTTAAAAAGAATTGGATATATACATGGGGGTTTTAATTTATATTTTGAAAATATGAAACCAAGATGGAATATGGTACTTAAAACAGATAAAACTCCAATAGAGGTGTTTAATAGTTTTGAAAAACAAACAAGAACTAAAATAAGAAATAGTTTAAGAAAAGGTGTTGAAATATATAAAGGGAATAAAGATGATTTAAAAATGTTTTATCAAATGATAAATAAAAAACAAAATAGAAAATTTGAATATTTCCTAGATATGTATGATATATTTGGAAGATTTAATATGTTTGATGTATATTTTGCTAGAATAAATACTGAGGTATTTTTAAAAAATAGTAAATTATTATATGAACATGAATTACAAAAAAATTCTAAATTAGCAGATAGATTACAACAAAATTTTAAAAGACCAATTGATAAAACAAGAATGCTTAATAGAAAGATTGAATCAGATAAATTATTAAATTCATATAAAGATGATATAGTTTTTGGTACTAAATTATTTAGAGATAGTAAATATATTATTGTAGCAAGTAATGCTATAATTAAATATGGAGATGAAGTATTCTTTTTAATAGATGGTATTAATTATAAATTTAAGAATTTTAATGCTAATCACTTACTTAAATGGAAAATAATTGAGGAATATAGAAGAAATGGATTTACTAAATTCCATTTAAATGGTATTACAGGAGATTTTACTAAAAAGAATAAATATAATGGATTATTTACATTTAAAAAGGGATTTAACGCTAAAGTAACTGAATACATAGGTGAATATACATATATTATTAATAAACCAAAATATGGCTTATATAAAAGTTTTAAACCATTAATTAATATGAAAAAAGACTAAAAAATAAAATTAGAATCTATAAAATGTAACCTATAAAGTGGACTCTTAAAAAAAGAGAGACCTACTTTATAG
>CAZKUP010000080.1:0-5109 GCA_964555985.1 uncultured Clostridium sp.
CCACTTTGTACTGCTGCTATTATTGTTGGCCAACTATCTGTTTCAAATTTATATGGTGCATCTTCTACATATTCGTAATTAAATGTTTCATTTTCATATGTAATTTTTATTGCGCCTTTTATATTTGAATTATCTTTTGGATTATTTATTGGACATGTTATATATTTTTCTTCACAAAGTGTATTTATATAAACATATGTAAATCCTGCATTATCAATTTTATTATATACTTCTGGATTATCAGAAGCATATAATCTAGCTACATTTTTTATTTCCTCGATTGTATTATCATATAATATATTTTGTTTATCATCAAATAAATTCATTAAATTAGGTGTTATTAATGTTGCTAATACTCCTAATATAATTATTACTGCTAAAAGTTCTACTAATGTAAATGCATTTTTTCTCATATTTTACCTCACTATCTTACTATATTCTTATTTTATCACATTTTTTATGTAAAATCTATATTGTTATTTAAGATACATTCTATACCATCTATATATATTTTTTCTTTTATTAATCCTATTAATATATTTTTATATTCTTTATTATTTATAATTATATTTTTTACTTTAATACATTCTAATAAACTTTTTTCTTTAATAGTATTAAAAGGCACTATTAAATATTTTTCATTTATAATATATTTTTTTATTATATTATATTCTACTAGAATTATAGGTCTTTTCTTATATGGATCTATTAAATTATTTCCTGTATCTAAAAATGCATTTAATTCTATTGCTTTATTATTATTAAAAGTTATTTTTATCTTATAATATTTATCATAATTATTTTTATATTCTTTCATTTCTTTTATATACAAATATAATATTATTGGACTTATTATTAATAATATAATTATATTTATACTCATTCCATTATTATAAAAAATTAACCCATTGTTCTTATAACTAAATTCTATATTAAATAAATATAATGCTCCACCTAATATTATACTAACTAAATATAAATAACTTATATTTTTTATAAAATATTTTATATCTTTATATTTAAATGTTACTAATATCATAAATATTGCAATAAATATTTTTAATATAAATAATATAATTGTATTTATATCTAAAAACAAAAAAAATATAGACACTCCACCTACTAAACTTCCTAATATTATTCTATATATTTTTATATGTCTTTTAAGTATTATTGATACAGTTAATAAAAGTATAAAATCAAAGAAAATATTTATTAAAAATAATAAATCCACATATATTTTCATAGTATCACCTTTAATATAATACTTTATTTTTTTTAATAATTATGTCAAAAAAAAGATTAGAAAATCTAATCTTTAGTATTTACTTGTAATTGCTACATTAGTAGTTCTTGTTTCACCAGTTCTAATCCAACCATCTAATTTTTCACTAGTACTCCATTTGTATACTTTTTCTGTTTTAGTTTTATTTACAGCAGTTGCATCTATTACACTAGTAGTACTACTTGTTGTATAACATTTATTACCTGCTAAAGTACCTGTTTGACAGAAATATGTTGGATTAATAATATCAACTGTACTTATTAAACATTTATTTCCTTTTAATGTACCAATTTCACATTTGTATACTGTATCAGTTTCACTAATACCTGTAATTAAACATTTATCCCCTTTTAATTCACCAACAGTACAATTATATACCTTTTGTGCATTAACTTCTTTTTTAGATACTATTTCACACATATTAGCATTATTTAATGTACCTGCATCACATTTATATGTTAAATTAGCATTAGTTTCTTTAGATGTATTAAGTATACATTTATCTCCATTTAATTTACCATCAGTACATTCATATGATACATTTGCATCTACCTTATTTGTCTTAGTTATAATACATTTTGTTCCATCTAATGTACCTTCATTACAATAATATGACTTACTAGCTGCAACTGTTGAAGTTCCACCACCAGAACAACTATAATGTCTACTACATTCTTCATATACTCTCTTTGTACCAACAGCATATAAATATCTTCTTGTAAATGTAGAAGTTGAAGATGTACTCATTGAAGTAGTATAAGTTTTATTAGAACATACCCAATTAGAATATCCACATGTTTCTGGATTTTGAATTACACACTTATCTCCACTTAATGATCCACTAGAACAACTATACTTAACACTTGCATTAACAGTACTTGTACTTGTTATTTTACATTTATCACCATCTAGTGTTCCTTCTTTACAACTATATACCCTCTTAGCATCTACTTCTTTTGTTCCAGCTATTATACACTTAGTACCATTTAATGTTCCATTAGAACAACTATATACCTTTTTAGCATCAACAACCTTAACACTTGATATAACACATTTATTTCCTACTAATACACCTTCAGTACATTTATAAGAAACATCTGCATCTACCTCATTCTCTTCACCCTTAATACACTTATTCAAACTAGATGCATAAACATATCCACTAGGACAATTCTTAACAGCATTAATTTCAGTTGTATTTATTTTTTCACATTTATTTGTTTTAGAATTAAATGAATAACCATCACTACACTTCATTGAAGCTTCTTGTTCATTTTTTACTTCACTATTAAGTACACATTTAGTACCTTCTAATGAATATCCTTCTTTACAAATATATTTATCAATATAATTTGAACTAATTTCTCTATAGAATCTATATTCAGTTACTTTTTTAGTATCTGTTGGAGTAGTTGTACTTACTTCACATCCACCATCTTCACATACATCATAGCAACCAAAATATTCTATAACATAATCAGAATCTGTTGAACATACTAAATTAGTTTTAAATACATATTCTCCATCTTTTTTAGTAACTTCAACATATGATTCATTAACATCACAAGTTTTACCCTCACTATCAGTAAATTCAATAATCATTTTATTATTAATCATATCAGCAAGAGTAAGCTTTTTAGATTCACCTTCTTTTTGAGGTAATCTTGACACTGTAAAATATCCTTTAGCAGCGTCTGTCATACTTGTCATATTTTGAGTAAATATCTTATCATATAGTGGATTCATATTTGGCATAGGAAATAACCACATTAATAAGAATACAAATAATAACACTAATAAGATTTTAACTATTAAATCTCTAAAAAAATAATTTCTTTCATTTTCCATAATCAATTCCCCCTCTTTCATTTGGTTGCCATATATTATACATATTTTTTTTTATTTGTCAAGTAATGTACAAAAAAAAATTTTTAAGTGATTTTTCTTTCTATATATTATATAATAAATATGGTGATAATATGAAAGAAGTAAAGAAAAAACACATAATACATAAAATACTTGCTACAACAGCATTTATAATAAGCATTATATACCTTAGTTATTCAGTAATATATATAGATTCAATACTAACAAATATAGATAAAATATCTATACCAATACTTATATTTTTAATAAGCTTAATAGTATTTATTTCATCAATTAAAGTAAATAAATCACTAACATATACAGCTGTTTCACTAATACTTATTGCATTTACTAGTTTTTATTTTCTGACAGATAAAAAAGTAATATTACTTCCAGAAGAAGAAAAAATTACATCATATATAGATAAAAACTATACAGAATTTAGTGATTGGGCAAAAAGAAATGGAATAGAAATAATTACTGAATATGAATATAGCGACACTATAGAAAAAGGAAATATAATAAGAACAGATATAAATGAAGGAACAATTATAAAAGAAATAAAAAAAATTACAGTTACCGTATCAAATGGACCAAATTATGATAAATTACTAATTATACCAAGTATGATAGGTTGGAATATAGATGATGTTATAGATTATATAGATAAAAATTTCTTAATAAATGTTACTATAAATTATGAAGAAGCTACTGATGAAGTAGATACAATTATTAAACAAAGTAAAAATGGTGAATTAAGAAGAAATACAGAACTTATTTTAACCGCATCAATTGGTTCAAAAAGTGATTTAAGTGACACTATTGAAATAATAGATTTTAAAGATATGAGCTTATTTAAATCATTAATTTGGCTTAAGAAAAATGATATAAAATATGAACTTAATTATGAATTTAGTGATAAAGAAAAAAACATAGTATTAAACCAAAATATAAATAAAAACACAGAAATAAATAGACATCAAGATACAGTTATATTAACTATATCAAATGGTAAAGCAATAAATATACCTGATTTTACTACAATGAATGTTGAAGGCGCTACTAATTTTATAGTAAAAAATAATTTAAAAGTAGAATTTATTGAAGTATACGATGAAAAAATAGAAACTGGTAAAATAATAAAACAAGATATAAATCCATTTGAAAATGTAAAAGAAGAAACCCTTATTACAATAACAATATCAAGAGGACAAATAAAAATGCAATCATTCACATCACTTTACGAATTTAAAGAATGGGCAAACAAATATAATATAAAATATACAGAAAACTACGCTTATAGTAATACAATAGCAAAAGGAGGAATAATAAGCTTCTCATACAAAGAAAATGATATAGTACCACCAGATGCAGTTATAAATGTTGATGTTTCACTTGGAAAAGCAATTACAATACCATCATTTATAGGAAAAACTAAAACAGAAGCACAAAACACATGTAACTCACTTGGAATAAGATGTACATTTAAAAATGGTACATACACAAATTACAACAAAAACACAGTATACAACCAATCAAGAAACACAGGTACAAAAGTAGCATCAGGATCAACAATCACACTAACACTTAGTTTAGGAGTACCAACAACATGGAAACTTGCAATACTACAAAACGAATTATCAATTGGAAATGCAGATGCAACTATAAACTCACTAAAAAATGCATTTAACAAAAGATATCCAGGTGTTAACTTTAAATTCACAAAAGTAAAAGATAATGCCTATAACAGTGGACTAGTATCCCCTAACTCACCTACAAAAGTTGGTGCAAGCATAAAACAAGGAGAAACATATACAATATATATAGTAGCAAATTAAAACACGGTATCGTGTTTTTTTTACTAAAAAAGAAGTGCATCAGCACTTCTATAGGTCTTATAGGATTTATAGGTAGCACGTATGCCTTAAACCATCCCTATATTCAATTTAGGATTAAAT
>CAZKUP010000081.1:0-1349 GCA_964555985.1 uncultured Clostridium sp.
ATGTTATTATTAATTTATGAAAGGAGTGTAATAAATGGAAAATAAAAAAATTGATTTAAAATGTACATTAGAAACACTAACAAAAAAAGATGGTTTGGGTACTTACGAATGTGTAATTATTCAATTAACACCAACTTATTCTAAAAAAGTTTTTTTAGAACAAGCTGAACTAGAATTAATAAAAATGTCTAATTCAAAATCAAATTTGCCTTTTGGTAAATAAAATTAATTTAGGTGCTAATTATAGAATGATATTAGTTAAATGATTTATCTAGAAAAAATAACAGCCTATAATTATTGTGTTTTTAAGTAATTAGAAGATTTAATTTTATCTTCGGAAAGGGGTTTAATATGTTAGCTATGGATATTACTTTGGCATCAGTTTTAACTGATATTGGTAGTGTGTTTACTAGTATGATCGGTTATGTAGGAAGTATGTGCGAAACAATTGTAGGTAATCCTCTTTTATTAATTGGATTCTGTATACCATTTAGTTTTGCTATAGTAACTTTTGTTAAAAGGTTATTTTAATTGAAAGGAGATTATATTATGAAAAAGAGATTTATTATCATTTTATTCATGGTATTTTCTACTTTCTTTTTTATTTCATTGAATGAAGTAAAGGCTTATGATATTGAAGTAGAAGTAGATCTTTCATTGTTAAATGATGATTTTTATATATTAAAATCATTGGCAGAAGATTTTGTGAAGAATAGTGATGATTATGATAATTTTGTTATAGTTAGTTATTCTTGGGATGGTTTGGTTGTTGGTTTTATTCCAAAAAATGATAATGGTGCTTATTGGGAATGTTATGTTAGAACAGATAAGTATGTTTTTGTTAGTTTCTATGATAAATTAGCCCGCTATTCACTAGATTCTACTTCAACTGGTTTAGTAAAAAAAGGTAGTATGGAATCGTATCAGTCTTTTGTTTTTAATAATTCCTCTTTTATTATACTTTATGCTAATTTTGATTTTGTTTTGAAAAATGATGGCTCTACTATTAATTATATTTATAATGATTTTTCTGTTTTAGTTAAGAGTGATGGTGTTAGTACACTTAAAACTTATTTTGATTTTAAGGAGGAATATGATGAATATAAAGGAGATAAAGAACTTATACATAAAAAAGAATTTGCTTCTATTAGTAATTTTTATACTTTATGTTTTGAGAAGTTATCATATTTTAGTGAAGCATTAGCAAGTAATTATATATTTTTGTCTATTTTAGTTATTTTAATTTTAGATTTTATTTTTGAATTAATAAGGAGGTATTTGATGTGAAAAATTTAAAATATTTATTATTGATATTGCCATTTATATTTATTAGTAATGTAAAAGCAGAA
>CAZKUP010000081.1:1449-5057 GCA_964555985.1 uncultured Clostridium sp.
TAATTCTAATTCTGTTGAAGTTAATCTTAATGATTATCCATATATAGCATTATCATTAAAAGATTATAATAAGACAGAAGAATTTAGTGTAACTAATTATGTAAAAGGTCAGTATTGCTTAACTAGTGTTTATGATTATGGATTAAAAGAAAGAAAAGATATATTATCTGGTACTCAAATGCAAGGTTGTAGTCTTGTATATGAAAATTTCACACCAGTAAGAACTTATATATTAAAATCTGATTTAGAAAATCATGCGATATATTATTTGAAAGCTTATGATACAAGTATAGAAAATAAAGTAAGAATAGATACATCAATATTTAATATTCATTATATTACTGAAGAGGACAAAGATAATCCTATTCTTAATATAAATGGGAAAAATTATACTACTATTCCGTATGATGATTTAACTGATACTTCTACTAAAAGTGAAGAAGAGGGTTATGTATCAGGTGCTTCTTGTGCTGTTGGGGATTTTAATTGTACGGCTAATTTTTCAGGTTCTAATTTTTCTTGGTCTGATATATTTAATAGTCCTTTGAATTTCTTAAAAGAAGTATGGAGTTCAATTGTTCAGGTTTTTGTTTTAATATCTTATTTTATTTCAATATTGCCACTTCCTCTTCAATCATTTTTATATTTAAGTTTTTCTTTGGCTATAATATTGGGATTAATTAAAATTCTTTTGTAAAGGAGATGGTAATATGTATGATGTTGTAAAAGAATTAGTAGGAGTACTTCCTACAGAGTTTGAATTTATTTATTCTATTCTTGTTTTAGTTTTAGGATTTTTATTAATTTCATTATTATTTTCATTGTTTTATATTCCAATAAATTTAGTAAGAGGTAAATAATGCTTGAAGTTTTAAAATTTATATTTGAGTGTGTTGCTCAGTTTTTAAAGATGTTATTTACAATAGACGTTGGTAATGGACTTAATTTAGGTTTACTTATGTGTGTGATTTTTATATTTTTGCCTCTTGTTTTAGTTGTAGTAAATTTTTTAAAAATTGTTGTTGTTGATGAAATTGATGAAACTTATGATATTAGAAGAAAAAAAAGATTTAAAAAAGGAAAAGGTGATAAGAAATGAGTATATTTTTGCCTTACTCGGTAGAACAGGTAATAAATTATTTTACTAATTTGTATAGTTTAGATTTAAGCACTTTAACATCTTTTCAAAGTTTGATATTGAATATAATAGCAAATGCTTATTTCTTTCTATATTGGTTTTTTATAATATATTTTTCTTTAAAACTTTTTAATAGAGTTTATGAAAGGATATTTTAATTAGTAGCTTCCAGCGGTGCTGGAGCTACTAATAAAAACTTAATATGCAGATTGATTTTATAGTTGATATTGTTGCACCATGTATAATTGCTATTATAGCATTATTTATACAATTATTTGTTTTTAGAAAAAGGAAGTGAGTAAAATGAATTTTTTGGAATTTATATTTAAATTATTATGTTTAATATCATTTGATGTTATATTTGCAATTTTTATATTTGTTTTTTATAAATATTTTGATATGAAATATTTTAGTGGTTTAGAGATTGAAATATTAAAAGAGGAAAATAAGTATTTAAAAGAAGAGAATAAGAAGATAAAAGGTACTAGCACTAATTTTTGGGAGGAATGATTATGGTAATAGCAATTAATGGACTGCCTGGTAGTGGTAAAAATGTTAGAGCTACTTATTTGGCTAAGAAGCATTTTAAAAAGACTAATAATGTTATTAGAAGAATTATTAGGAAGATTAAGCATGAAGAAATTATTTTTAATAATGTCTATTCAACTTATCCTATACTTTTAAAAAAGTATAAAAAAAGATCTAAAAAAATAGATATATATTCTAATTTAGTTACTATTTATGATTTAGTACCAAGTAATAGATTTAAAAAAAATGCTTGTATAATAATAGATGAAGCTCAGGCTTTCTATGACAGCGAAGATTATAAAAAATTTCCAAAAGAAATAGCAGTTTTTAATCAATTTCATAGGCATTTTGATGTAGATAATATATATTATGTAAGTCAGCATCCTAGTAGAATATTGAAAAAACTATGTGTACTTATGTGCGAGTTTGATAAAATTAAGACATTTATAAATATTCCATTTATAAATGTAGGATTTATGCACATAGTCAAATATTTCGAAAGAGATGATTATGGTAAGTATAATCATCCTCGGAAAGAAGCTAAGACTTATGATGTAAAGAATATTTTTTGTTTGTTTAGGACTAAACCTGTTTTTAATTCGTATCATAGTAAGTATTTAAAGGTACTAAATGAAGACAGCCCTCTTTATGATTATGGAGAATTTACAAGTCTAGATTTATCAAATGAACAAATTAAGTTTATTTATAGAGGTAATATATAATCTTGTGTATGTCAATAAAGTAAACGGAATAAAAGCGTAGCGATTATGCCGGATTACGGAATTGACATATTTAAGTCAAAGATAATTGCGATTAGTAATCGCTCTAAAAAATGTATCAAACATTTTTTTAGAGTGATTATATGAGCCCCACGCGATAGTGGAAAAAGTTTTTGTTTACTTTTTTCAAAAAGTAAAATTATTTAATATTGAAAGGAGTATTTTATGTGTAAGTATGTTTTATACCTAGAAACTGATACAACTATTTTGTGTAAGATGTTTTCTGATTTTAGTTATTTAATACAATATTTATTAGAAAATTTTGATCCGAAAAATGAAAATTTACGAAGAATAAAGATTTATGTAGATTAAATTTATAAAAATATGGGGTGTAATTCCCCATAGGAAGACTACGACACTTCCTATGGAGTGAATTGTGAATTAACCTTTAGCAAAAAAAGAAAGAGGTGTGTATTGTGCTAAAAAGTGATTTAAAAAAAAGAAATTGGACATTTGTTTTATATGATGATAGTTCTGTAAAAGATTGGGAAGAATATCTTATTAGTACTGGAGTACCATTCGCTTATGCTTATCATGATAAAGACATAACAGAAGTAGGAGAGCCAAAAAAGCCTCATTATCATTTACTTTTATGCTTTGATGGTCCAACTACATATAATACCGTTTTAGAATATGGAAAAAGAGTAGGGGCCGCTAATGATGTTGTTCAGCCCGTGGGAAGTGTGAGAGGCATAGTAAGGTATTTTTGTCATAAAGACAATCCAGATAAATATCAATATGAGGAAGATGTAGTTCAGTGTAGAAATGGATTTGACCCTAAGGACTATTTCAATTTAACAGTTAGTCAAGTAAAAGCATTTAAAAGAAAAGTTATTGAGTTTATACAAGATAATGAAATAACTGAGTATGCTAATTTAATAGATATACTTATGTATAGTGATGAGATGGATATGTTTGATATAGCTTCTCAGAATACGTTCTTTTTTACACAATATATAAAATCCAAGAGAAATCTAAAAAATAGGAGGGAAGAAGAATAAATGAAAGAATTTTATGTTTTAAGCGTATTTTTTCATGATACATTTTTTCATGATACATATTATATAGAAAATAAATGGTTATCTTCTGAGATGATTAAAAAATTACATATAGATTATATAACAAAATAATAATTTTTGATAAAAATATGTTACAATAATATA
>CAZKUP010000082.1:0-4944 GCA_964555985.1 uncultured Clostridium sp.
TTGTTTTTTTATGGCATTACTTTACACAACTCCACACTTTGGAAACGCAATCGAAATAAAAAGTTTATTTGCATTTTTTTTTATTATTTGATATAATTTCTTAGGTACTATCTTTTTAATTTTGAAAGGAGAGATAAAATGAGTAAAATTAAAATATTTTCTATGGGTGGACTTAATGAAAACTCAAAGAATATGTACATAATTGAAATTAATGAAGATATATTTGTATTTGACGCTGGACTTAAGTACGCTGATGATAAATTTTTAGGAGTAGACTATATAATACCTGATTATTCTTATATAAAAAATAATATAAAAAAGATAAAAGGAATATTTATAACACATGCTCATTCTGAACAAATTGGAGCACTTAAGAATATAATTGAGGATATTCCTAATATTAAAGTATATGGTACTAAATATACAATTGATTATATTAAAAGAACTTTAGAATGTGATAATACTAAAAATTTATATGAAATATCACCACATAAGAAAATTAATTTTGGAAGTGTGAGTATTTTTCCAATTAGTTTAACACATTCACTTCCTGATAATGTTGGATATGTAATTAATACTGATAATGGTGCGATTGTATATACTGGTAATTTTGTATTTGATCCTACAATGAGAGGTGCATTTAAAACTGATATAGGTAAGCTTGCTTATGTTGGAAAACAAGGAGTACTTTGTTTATTAAGTGAATCATTATATGCTGATAAAAAAGGATATACAAGTCCTAATCATAGAATTTCTGGAGTTATAAGAGAAACGCTTATTAGAAGAGAAAATAGAATAATATTTAATATATTCTCAAATAATGTATGTAGACTTCAAGAATTATTTGATGAAATAAGTAAAACACATAGACAAATTGTTATAATGGGAAAATTTTTTCAAATGACAATAAAGTATTTATTAGATAATAATTATTTATTTATTGATAAAGATAAAATAGGAGATTTATCTAATCTTGATGATAAAGATGTAGTAATATTAACATCATCTGATAATGAAAGTCCATTTTCTAATTTAGATAGAATTATAAATGGGTATGATAAATATATTAAAATTAAACCTACAGACACAGTATTTTTCTTAGATTCTGTTAATGATTCTGTAGAAAAAAATGCAGTTAGAATTATGGATAACATATCAAGAATGGGTGCAGAAGTTGTAACACTACCTAAATCAAGTATAAGTTATCATGCATCTAGTGAAGATTTGATGCTTATGTTAGATTTAATAAATCCAAAATACTATATTCCAATTATGGGTGAATATAGACATTTAGTTGCAAATGCTGATGTTGCAAGAAAAATAGGTATTCCTAGTGAAAACATTATTTTAAAATTAAATGGAGAAGTTATTACATTTGACAATGGCATACTTGTTGATAATAAAGAACATATAGAAGTTAACGAAATAATGATAGATGGTACATCAAGTGAAGATATTGGTGAACTTGTTTTAAAAGATAGAGAAATGCTTAGTGATAATGGTATAGTTATAGTATGCGCTACACTAGATAAAAAGACAAAACAAGTTTTAGCAGGGCCAGCAGTACTTACAAGAGGATTTGTATATGTAAAAGACAGTGCTGATTTAATTAAAGAAATAGAAAGAATTTCTTTAGAAAAGATAGTAGAAAACACTAATAATAATTATGTAGAATTTAATAAAATAAAAAATAGTATAAGAGAAGAAGTAGGAAAATATTTATATTTAGAAACAGAATGTAAACCAATGATAATTACTGTTATACAAGAAGTTTAATACTTCTTTTTCTTTTTTTGTAAATAATAATAAAAAAATATGTTATAATCTTAGTAGAGGTGAAGAAATGAAATTTATATTATTAATATCAAAAATTGTATCAAAAATATTAAATTTATTAGGAAGAGGATCAAATTTTCCTGGTGTTTTAGCAGTTAAATTAAATAAAAATATAAAAAAATATTTTAAAATGCCAAAAACAGTTATTGCAGTAACAGGAAGTGCTGGAAAGGGAAGTGTTTCATCTATTATTGCTGAGTCATTAAGAAAAGATGGAAAAACAGTTATACATAATAAATATGGTAGTAATATGATGACTGGAATATTATCCTTATTAATTGCTAATTCAAATTTAAATGGAAAAGTAAATGGAGATGTTTTAGTAGTTGAAGTAGATGAAAGATACACTAAAAGTGTATTTGAAATGATTAAACCAAAATATGTAGTTATTACAAATATATGTAGAGATCAACCACCAAGACATGGTAATATTGATTTAGTGTATGATAAAATTAACGAAGCATTAACAGATAAAATGCATCTTATTTTAAATGCAGATGATCCATATTTACAAAAATTTGCTTTAAATAGAAAAAATAAAATTACATATTATGGTATAGATTATAATAGATATTCATATAAAATGCCTAAATTTAGAAGTTTAAATATGACTTATTGCCCTATATGTAATAAAAAAATGAAATATACATTTTATCATATAGAATCAATTGGAGATTATACTTGTAAATGTGGATTTAAACGCCCACAAATAGATTATTATGCTAAAATTAATTTAGATAAAAAAGAAATGACTATTAATAATGAATATAATATAAATTTTAACTTTAGTGTTATATACTATGCATTTAATATTTTAGCAGCGTTTTCAGTATTATCACTTTTAAAAGTAGATAAAAATAAAGCATGTGAATATATTTCAAATATGAAAAATAATAATAAATTAACAAGTACTTATAAATATAAAAATAGAAGAGTATATGTACTTAATAATAAAAATGAAAATTCTACTACATTTAATCAATCAGTATTATTTACAATGCAAAGAAGAAAAAAAAGAACTATAGTAATAGGTTGGAAAGAAATTAGTAGAAGATATGAATTTAATGATATGTCTTGGTTATATGATATAGAGTTTGAATTGTTAAATGATGAATTTACTGATAAAGTAATATGTGTTGGAAGAGATAAATATGATATTGCTACAAGAATTAAAATAGCTGGATTTAAACATAATCAAATAATGTTTTATGATAACTTAGAAGAAGCATTAAAATATACTAAAAATGAAACAAATGGAGATATATTTGCAATACTAAATTTTGATTATGTAGATGAATTTAATAAAATAATGAAGGAGGATTTATGACAATATATATAGCAAATCTTTATTATGATTTAATGAATTTATATGGAGAAGGTGGAAATGTAAAAGCACTTAAATATGCATTTAATTCACAAGGTGTGAATGTATTAATAGATTCACTTTCAATAGATAGCAATTTTAATTTAGATAAATATGATATTATTTATATAGGTTCAGGAACATTTAATAATCAAAAATTAGTATTAAAAGATATAATTAAACATAAAAAAGAAATAAAAGAATATATTAATAATAATAAATTCTTTATAGCAACAGGTAATAGTGTTGAATTATTTGGGAAAACATTTAACAATGATAAAGCACTTAATATATTTGATTATACATCAAAAACAATAGATAATAGAATTGTTGGAGATGTAATAGTTACACAAGAAGGAATAAAAGATAAAATAATAGGATTTCAAAATAGATATAGTATTATAGAAAATAACAAATATAAATTATATGAAGAAGATAATAACCTAGGTATTAAATATAAAAACTTTTATGGAACATATATTATTGGACCAATACTTGTAAGAAATCCAGAATTACTAAAAAATATAGCAAGTGATGTTATTAGAAATAAAGATAATAACTTTAAATTTAAAAGCTTTGATTTAAAATTAAATAAACAAGCATATAAAGCATATTTAGAAAATTATTATAAATAAAATAATTTTATTATATATTATACGAGGAGGTAAGTATGAATAGAATAAAAAATTATTTAAAAAGAATAAATGACGCAGCAATAAAAAACAATAAAAGCACTATAATTATGACTTTAGATATAATTATTTGGTATATATTTTATGGTGCGACACTTACAGATTATTTAAATTATGAATTTTATAATAGAACTATAAAAGAAAGAAAAAAATATGCAGTAGTAAGAACTCAATACAAATTTTATGAAAAAGTAAGCCCAGGTAAATATAAAGAATTTTTTACAATTAAACCTAATTTTTTAGAAAACTTTAAAAAATATGTAGGAAGAGATTATTATATTCCAGAATATGGTATTGATAAATTAAAACAATTTTTAGAAAAAAATAAAGAATTTATGATTAAACCAATAGATGGACTAGGTGGCGCAGATGTTAAAAAGATGTCTAGAAAAGAAGTAAAAAGTATAAATAAATTTTATGAATACTTAAAAGAAAATAGAATGTTCTTAGAAGAATTAATTAAACAACATAAGCAAATGAACCTATTATGTGATACATCAGTAAATACAATTAGAATTATGACCTTTGCAAATAATGGTAAGAGCGAAATATTATATGCAGCATTAAGAGTTGGTAATGGTATTTATGAAGTAGATAATTTTCATAAAGGAGGTATGGGAGTATCTATAAATACTAAAGAAGGTAAACTAGTAGGAAGTGCGATAGATAAAGATTTAAATGAATTTAAAAAACATCCTAAAACAGGTATATATTTTAATAAATTTGAAATACCTTACTGGAAAGAAATAAAAAAGATGGTACTTAATGCAGCGCTTGTTAATCAAAATATAAAAGTAGTAGGTTGGGATGTTGCAATTACTAAAAATGGGCCTGTATTAGTAGAAGGAAATAGAAGACCTGGGTTTGATTTAGTACAAGTACTTAGTAAAAAAGGAAGAAAAGATATTATGTATCATGTACTTAATAATTTAGAATAAATTAATTAGTAAATTTATATATAAAAAAGTGTTAAAAAGTGTAAAAAAGTGAAAAAAATAAAAAATATTATCTCTTATGAACAATTTTACTGATATTATATAAATGACATGTTAT
>CAZKUP010000083.1:0-4842 GCA_964555985.1 uncultured Clostridium sp.
CCCCCCATGTTTGTCAAGCGTTTTTTTTAAGTTTTTACATTTTTTTTAAATTTATTTACAAATTATTTTATACTTTTTATAAAAAGCTAAATAAAATATGATTTCTATTTAGCTTTTTTGTTATTTTTCCATCTCTTTTAACATATTTGTTATATATATTCCATATCCTTTTTTTGGATTATCTACAACAACATGTGTTACTGCACCAATTATTTTATCATTTTGTATTATTGGTGATCCACTCATTCCTTGTACTATTCCACCTGTTTTTGTTAGTAAATCATCATCTACTATATCAAATAGAATATTTTTTATTTTGTTATTTGAATCGTTTAGTCTAGTAATTTTTATGTTAAATTCTTTTACTGTGTTATCATCTAGGGTTGTAAGTATTTTTGCATTTCCTAGTTTTATATCAGTAACTTCTGCTACTTTATATTTTTTTAAATTATCAATATTACCAGTATATGTACCAAAGATACCACTAGTTGTGTTTTTTAATACATTACCAAATACATCATTTGTATAAAATACTGAGTTTTTTTCACCAGGTGTGCCTGGAGTACTTTTTGTAATACTTGTTACTTTTGAATTATAAATTGTACCTTCTTTTATTTCCATTTTATATGATGTATTTTTATCTATTATTTCATGCCCCAAAGCACCATACATATTTGATTCTTTGTCTACAAATGTGAGTGTTCCTATCCCACTTATTTCATCTTTAACATATAGTCCTGTTTTATATGAGGTATTATCTTTTATTAGTTTAAGATATGTATTTTCTTCTTTGTTATTTCTAATATATGTAATTTTTAAATTATCTTTATTAGTTGAAGAAGAAATAATATTTATCATTTTGTTTATATTATCAACAGTGATATCATTTATTTTTATAATTCTATCACCTATGTTTATTTTAGCGTCTTTTCCTGGACTTATACCATTAACTTCATAAAACCCTACTACCATTATTCCATTTGATTTAATATTTATTCCTATGTTATTACCAGATGCATATATATAATCTGAATATGCTTGTATATTTATTGGTAAAATACAAAAAATAAGTAATATAGATAGAATAAATTTTTTAATATTTTTTAAAATATTATCATCTCCTTAAATTTATAGGCTACAATATTATTATTAACATATTTTTTAAAAATATTAAAAATTTCAATAGTTAATCTATTGAAATTTAACAGAAATAAACACTTTTTCATCATATTCTTCTTGTATACTTTTAATTATATTATTTGCAAGTTCATAACTATGTTCTGTGGATTCAATAACTACTTTTATTTGATTATTATTTATTTTTATAAATGCTTTTAAATTAAATTTTTCTTTAATAATATTTTCTAAAGCACTTTCTTTACTTTTTGTTTCTTCTATTAATTTCATTTTTTCATAAGCATTATTTTTTTCTTCAGTTGTACTTTCTGAATTATTTAAAATAACTTTTAAGTCATTTATTTCTTCTAATCTTTCTTCTTCTTTCATAACTCTTAAAATAGATAATGAATCTTCATTTACAACATTAACAATAATATCATTTTCACTATTATTTGTAACTTCTTTTGCATTTAATAGATCTGTTGGCATTGTAATATAGTATACACTTAAAACAAGAATAAGACTAAATAATGTTAAAAACCATAATTTTTGTTTGTTAATCATATTTCCTCCAATATCTATAATATTTTATTTATTATTATATAAAATATTACAAAAAAAAAGACTTATTTGTCTTTCATTACTTTATCAAGTACAGCATTAATCATATTTTTTACTTTATCATCAGAATATTCTTTTGCTAGTTCAACAGCTTCATTTATACATACAATATTAGGAGTATCTGTATATAATAGTTCATATAAAGACATTCTTAATATAGCAGCGTCTGTAAAACCTAATCTATCTATTGTCCAATCTTTTAAATGTTTGTTTGCTATTTCATCAAGTTCTGTTTGTTTTTCTTCTACACCAAGCACTATTTCTTTTACAAATGTATTATCTATTTCCATAACTTCATTAATAACATCTAAAACATTATAATTTATTTTATTAGATTTATAAATATTTATTTGATAAAGAATTGTCATTATTTTTTTTCTTAATTCACTTCTATTATTTTCTTTCATAACTCCTCCAACATTTATTTATATTATACTTAAAATTAATTATTTTGTAAATCAAACATATGTTTTATTTATCTATATCTTTTTTTAATTCAAATAACAAATTAAGAGCTTCTAAAGGTGTCATTTCTAATGGATTTATTTCTTTTATTTTCTTTGTAACAATATCATCTTCTTTTAAAGTTAAATCAAATGATATTTGATTTTTTATTTCGGCATCATTTTTATTTTCATAACTTAATAATATTTCACTTGCTCTATTTATTAATTCATCAGGTAAATGTGCAAGTTTTGCAACATGTATTCCATAACTTTTATCAATAGCGCCTTCTTTTATTTTATGTAAAAATGTTATTGTGCCATTTTCTTCAAGTGCAGCAACATGTACATTTTTTAATCTTTTAAAATGCTGTTCTAATTTGGTTAATTCATGATAGTGAGTTGAAAAAAGTGTTTTACATTTTATGTTATTGTGTATATATTCAATTATAGATTGTGCAAGTGATAATCCATCATATGTAGCAGTTCCTCTTCCTAGTTCATCAAATATAATTAAACTATTTTCTGTAGCATTTAAAAGTGCAGCATTTGCCTCTTTCATTTCTACCATAAATGTTGAATCACCACTTACTAAGTCATCACTAGCGCCTATTCTTGTAAATATTTTATCAAATATAGGCATCTTACATTCACTAGCAGGTACAAAAGAACCTATTTGAGTCATTATAACTGTTATAACAAGTTCTCTCATATAAGTTGACTTACCTGCCATATTTGGTCCAGTAATAACTAAAATATCAGTGTTTTCATCCATAATAGTATCATTTGGTACAAACTCAGAATCAAGAACTTTTTCTATAACAGGATGACGATTATCTTTAATATAAATACTTTTTTCTTTAGTAATAACTGGTCTTACATAACCATTCTCTTCAGATACGGTTGCTAAAGACTGAAGAACATCTATTTCAGCAATTATTTTAGCAACATTTTGTATTCTATCAATATATTTTCTTACTTCATCTCTTATTTCAATAAATAAATTATATTCTAAAGTAATAATTTTTTCTTCTGCACCTAATATAAGTGCTTCTTTTTCTTTTAAAAGAGGTGTTACATATCTTTCAGCATTTGCTAAAGTTTGCTTTCTTTCATAATTAAATTCTTCTTTAACAAGTGGTACACTACCTTTTGATACTTCAATATAATAACCAAAAACTTTATTATAACCTACCTTTAAATTCTTAATACCTGTTCTTTCTCTTTCTTCTTTTTCCATATTAACAACAAAGTCTTTACCACTAGATCTATTTATTTTTAAATTATCTAATTCCAAATTAAAACCACTTTTTATTATGCCACCTTCTTTGATAGTAACAGGTGCATCTTCATCTATACTTTTATCTAGTAATTCATATAATGAAGATAATGTATCTAAATTAGAATTAAAATCTAATTTTATAAGAATATCTTTAATCATAGGAAGAACTTTTAAAGAATTTTTAAGTTGTAATAAATCTCTTCCATTAGTATTTCCAAATCCAATTCTACCTACTAATCTTTCTAAATCATATACTTCAAATAATAAATTCTTTAAATCCTCTTTTAATATAAATTCTTCTAATATTTTTTCAATAGTGTCATATCTTTTATTAATTTGAACAGAATCTACTAAAGGACTTTCTATCCAATTTTTAAGTAGTCTTGAGCCCATTGCTGTTTTAGTTTTATCAAGAAGCCATAATAGAGAAAAATTCCTAGATTTAAGTCTTAAACTTTCTGTTAATTCAAGATTTCTTTTAGTATGAACATCCATTTTTAAGTAATCATTATTATTAAGAACTTTAACCTTTTGTAAATGATTTAAACTTCTTTTTTGAGTATTAACTAAATAAGAAAGTAAATGTTTTACAGCATAAATATATCTTTCATCATCTATATCATTATATATATTTTTATATTCAAGTAATTCAAGACTCTCATCATGAATAGATATATTTAATTTATATTTATTTTTTAATATATTAACTATTGTTTTATCAAAATTAGATTTAACAACTATTTCATTAAAAGAATGAGTTAGTACTTCTCCAATAAGTTTATCTTTAGAATATTCTACAATAAGAGCATTAAATTCTCCAGTAGAAATATCTGTATAACTTAATACATAACAATAATTTAAATCAATAATATTACCAATATAATTATTACTTTTCTCATCTAAAAATTCACTATTCATCATTGTACCTTTAGATACAATTTGAAGTACTTCTCTTTTTACTACACCTTTCGCATCTTTTGGATCTTCAACTTGTTCACATATTGCTACTTTATATCCTTTATCAATTAATTTTTCTAAATACAAATTAACAGAATGATATGGCACGCCACACATAGGTATTCTTTCATCTAATCCCGCACTTTTTCCTGTTAAAGTAAGCTCTAATTCATTAGAAACAGTATATGCATCTTCAAAAAACATTTCATAAAAATCTCCTAAGCGAAAAAATAAAATAACATCACTATATTCATTTTTTATATCTACATATTGCCTCATCATTGGAGATAACTTAGATTTATCTACATCACATAATTTCACTACTCATCACCTACAGCAATTATATACTAATTTTTAAAAAAAGAAAAGATTAGTATAATACTAAAATGCACCCAATGTCAAGGACTAAATAAAAAAGAG
>CAZKUP010000084.1:0-4703 GCA_964555985.1 uncultured Clostridium sp.
TCCATGACTAAGTTCTCGGTTATATAAAAACGGGAAGTTTGAAATTTATTCGATGATTAACAAAAATAAATTGACCTTTTTGCTTATTATATTGTATAATGTATATGTTGAAGGAATACTTCATATAATAAAAAAGGAACACTTAAATATTTGCGTGTTTAAGTGCTTACCAAATTAAATAGGGCGCACTATCTCATTAGAGATGGTGCTGTTTTTATTATTATTTAAAATCCGGGTAATAAATAAATTCCATTATTTCATCTTTTGTTGGATGTTTAAATTTTAGTTTGTATGCCCATAAATGTATTTGTATTCCTTGTTTATCTATTCCATATTTTTGATCTCCATATATAGGATAATTATGAGAAGATAATTGTACTCTTATTTGATGATGTCTTCCTGTAATTAGATTAATATCTATAAGTGACATATCTTTTCTATATTCTATTAAGTTATATTCAAGTACTGCCTCTTTTCCATTTTTATCTATATATGATGTATTAGTTTTTTCATCTTTTAATAGATAGTCTTTTAATGTTTCTTTTTCTTTTGTATGATTATGGACAAGTGCCATATATCTTTTTTCTACTTTTTTTAGTCTTATTTCATTAGATAATCTTGATGCAGCTTTACTTGTTTTTGCAAATACCATAACTCCACCAACAGGTCTATCTAATCTATGTACCAATCCTAAATATACATTACCTTTTTTATTATATTTTTCTTTTAAATAATTTTTTATTAAAGTAAGCATATCTATATCTTTTGAAGAATCTTCTTGTACAGGTATATTATAATTTTTTACAACTACTATTATATGATTGTCTTCATATAAAATATTAAGCACTTTCCCACCTGCCATATATTCCACAAGGAAGAATTATATCAGATTTTTTTAAAGGAATACCAATTTCACCTGATGATATGATTCCTTTATTTTTTATATTCATTTTAAGAATAGTTTCAAGAACACTAGGAGAAAGTCCTGTAGTATATGAATTAATAAGGAAGAAAAGTGGTTCATCTGATAATACTTTTGTACATAAACCTATTAGATTATATAAATCTTTTTCTATGTCCCAAACCTCTCCATTTGCGCCTCTTCCATAGCTAGGTGGATCCATAACTATTGCATCATATTTATTACCTCTTCTAATTTCTCTTTCAACAAATTTTACAACATCATCTACTATAAATCTTACCTTTCTATCTTTTAATCCAGATGATATAACATTTTCTTTTGCCCATGATACCATTCCTTTAGATGAATCAACATGACATACACTTGCTCCTGCATAAAGACACGCAACAGTAGCGCCCCCTGTGTATGCAAATAAATTTAATACTTTTATTTCTCTTTTAGAAGATTTTATTTTTTCAATCATATAATCCCAATTAACTGCTTGTTCAGGAAATAACCCTGTGTGTTTAAATCCCATTGGTTTAATATTAAATGTAAGGTTTTTGTATTTTATTTGCCAATTATCTTTTAATTTTCTTTTGTATTCCCAACTACCCCCACCTTTATTACTTCTATGATATATTGCATCATAATTATTAAATTTAACATTATTATTCCATATTATTTGTGGATCTGGTCTTACTAATGTGTATTCTCCCCACTTTTCTTTTTTCATTCCATTATCCATTTCTAATAATTCATAATCTTTCCATTCAGTTGCTATTTTCATACTTCACCTATTTCCTCTAATCTAACACTAACTAACTTTGATACTCCTGACTCTTGCATTGTAATACCATATAAGTTTTTAGCGTATTCCATTGTTTTCTTTTTGTGTGTTATTATTATAAATTGTGTTTTATCTTCCATTTTTTTAACATATTTTCCAAATATATCAACATTAGCTTCATCAAGTGGAGCTTCTACTTCATCTAGTATGCAAAAAGGAACAGGCTTGACTCTTAAAATTGCAAATAATAGTGATATTGCAGTAAGAGCTTTTTCACCACCACTTAATAAATTAATTGATGTAAGTCTTTTCCCTGGAGGAAGTGCAGTTATTTCTACACCTGTTTCTAATAAATTATCAGGATTTGTAAGGCTTAAATAAGCTTCTCCTCCATTAAACATTTCTTTAAACACAATCTTAAATTCATTTTGAACTCTGTTAAATGTTTCATTAAATAAATTAGACATAACATCATCCATTTCTTTAATAATATCTAAAAGTGTATTTTCAGCTTTAAATAAATCATTTTTTTGTTCATTTAAAAATTCATATCTTGTTTTTACTCTTTCATATTCTTCAATTGACCCAAGATTAATAACACCTAAATTATTAATAATCTTCTTTAAATCAAATACTTTCTTTCTTGCAATATCTTCATCCATTATAAGTACATAATCTCTTTTAGCTTTATCATAAGTTATATTATATTCTTCATTTAAAGTATTAAGTAAATTATCTAATTTAACATCTATTTTACCAACTCTAACTTCTAATTCTTTAAGTTCATTTTGCTTTTTATAAACATCAGATGCAGTCTTTTTATAAACATGATCCATTTCATTTAATTCATCTAATAAATCTTTATTTAAAGAATTTAATTTATTTATTTCATTTATAATTATATCTTTTTCTTTTACTTTATCATAATATTTATTAATAATACTCTCTTCCTCAGTACTTAAACTATTAGATAACATAGAAGAAATACTATTTATATTTGTATCTATATCACTTAATTTCTCTTTATTTAAAGTAAGTTCATTACTTTTTATTACAGTAATTTCATCATTATATATAATCTTTCTTGTAATAGAATCTTTTTTTAATGTAATATTTTCTATTTCTTCATTTAATTTTTTTATATCTATATCTAAAACTTTTAAATCCTGCTCTAATTTTGAATTTTCTTTTAATAACTTTTCAAGCTCCATTTTATCAAGTAAAATACTACTTGATTTTTTATTAATACCACCTGTTAAACTACCACCAACATGTATTATTTCACCTGAAATAGTTACAATTCTATATTTATGATTAATAAGTTTACTTATTTTATTTGCAATACTCATATTATCTACAACAATTACATTTCCTAATTGATTTAAAATAATATTTTTATATTTTTCATCATAATCTACTAAATTAGATGCGATATCTATAAAACCAGATTCATTTTTTAATATATTTAATGTAGATGAATCTATATACTTTGGCATAATTACATTTAATGGAAAAAATGTTACTCTACCTAAATTATTGTTTTTTAAATACTCAATAGCTTTTTCTGCATCCTTTGAACTTTCTGTAATTACAAATTGAGAAGACGCAGAAAGTATGATATCAATTGCAATTGTGTATTCTTCTTTTGGTTTTACGATATTACCAATCGTATCACATATACCTGTTAATTTTGGATTATTAAGTATATTTTTTACTGCATATGAATATTTATCTTGATTATCAAGTGAATTTTCTAACAAATTTATTCTATATTCGTTATTAGTAGATTTCTTAGTTTTTAAGTTATAATCTGAATATATTTTAGCTTTATCTATTTCTAAATTATTAAGTCTATTTGAATATTTCTCTAGTTCATTATTTAATTCATTTTTAGAATCTAAAGTACTAGTAATATCTTTTTCTAATAATTCTATATTATTTTCTATTTTCAGTTTTTCTTCTTTTAAATTAATCATATTATTATGTAATTTAATATCTTCTACTTGATATTTTTTTCTTTCATTAATTAAATTCTTTTCTCCATTTAATTTTTCTACTTCTTTTGTAATATTAACCAATTCTTCTTGTTTTTTATATATATCGCTATTTAAATTAGATTGCTCTAATTTCTTTTTAGATACTAGAGCATCATAATTACTATTTGATGTAGATAATTCTATTATTTCTTTATTAAGAAGTTCTATTTTATTAAAAGAATCTGTATATTCAGAATTTAATGTATCTAAATCTCTTACTATTAAAGATATTTCTACATCTTCAAGTTCTTTTTTAGTTTCAATATATTTAGTAGCTTTTTCACTTTGTTCTTTAAGTGGTGTAACTTGAGTTTCTAATTCACTAATAATATCATCTATTCTATCTATATTATCATGTGTTTTATTTAACTTCTTCTCAGCTTCTTCTTTCCTTTTTTTATATTTAAGTACCCCAGCAGCACTTTCAAATATAACCCTTCTATCTTCTGGTTTGGAACTTAATACCTGTGAAATATCTCCTTGAGATATTATTGAAAAAGACTCTTTCGCACTTCCACTATCCATAAGTAATTCAGTTATATCTTTAAGTCTTACTTTTTCATTATTAATAAAGTACTCATTCTCACCTGTTCTATAAATACATCTTTTAATTGATACTTCAGTAAAATCAACTTTCAAAGTATGATCATGATTATCAAAAACAAGGCAAACAGATGCACTATTAGAAGGATATCTTGATTTACTACCCGAAAATATAACATCACTCATAGAAGAATCTCCTCTTAAAGACTTAACAGATTGTTCACCTAAAACCCATCTAACCGCATCCACAATATTACTTTTACCACTACCATTTGGGCCAACAACACCAGTAATACCACTTTCTAATTCAATATTTATTTTATCTGCAAAAGACTTAAAGCCATTTATTTTTATTTCTTTTAAAAACATCCTTACACCTCTTTTAAATTATACAATAAATATTAAGTTTTAACAACAAAAACATAAATAAGCA
>CAZKUP010000085.1:0-4620 GCA_964555985.1 uncultured Clostridium sp.
TATTCTATTAAACTAACAAATTTAACATTAGAAATCTTATCATAAAATATATTGCTTCTTTTTAATATATGTATAAATGATACTAAGTACATAATAAATAATAATATTATTATAAATACATCTATAAATAAATTTATATTTATATTAATTATATATTTAGTTTGAAAATAAAATACTATTTTTATTATATATATTGGTAATTTATAATAGTATATTGCTGTTATTATATGCTTTAGTAAATATCTTATAAATTTTAAATTATTACATTCAAATTTTACTTTTAAAAAATTACTTGCAGGTGTTACTCCTTTTGTTAAAACAGGAATTATTCCATAATATATTATAAATATTATATATTTTATATATGATTTAGGAAAAACACTATAAGATATTAAACATATTATTAAGTATATAAATAAATCAGAAAAGAATAACACTATTCTTCTTAAACCAGAAACTTTTTTTCCTTCTTCTAAAGATGTTTTATCTATTTCATCTCTTGTAGGCAAAAATTTAATAATCCCCATAATAAAGTAACCAATTATTCCGCCAAGAGTATTTAATAATAAATCATCAACATCAAAAAGTCTATATGACCTAGTATATATAAAATAAAGACCTGTTAATTGTGTTAATTCAAAGAATAATGATAGTATAAAACTATAAATTATTACTTGTGTTTTATTTCTTTTAAAGTAATATCTAAGATACATTCCAAAAGGAATAAACATAAATATGTTAAAAATATTTACATAAAATGAAGGATGTTTTAAAGATTTTAAATATGTAGAGGGATTTGTAATTATTAGGGGGTTATAATTTTTTATATCTTTTATAAAATTAAATAATTTAAGTTGCACTCTTGGAGTAGTTAAATTAGCAACTTTACTTCTAGTTGGTAGTGGTAATATAACTAGAAAATATATAGTCATCATGTATAATATAAATGAATATATAATAAATGTTCTTAACTTATTAATTGAACCATATTTATGATACTCTATTAATATATAAGGTAATGTTATTAAAAATGCTATAAATGGGAAAACCATAAAACTTGTTTTAAATGTAACTAGATACTGCATAAAAACCTCTAATTTTTAAATTTATTTATTATTCTAAGAGTATTTAATATCGTAATTAATGTTACACCAGTATCAGCAAATACAGCAAGCCACATATTAGCAAGACCAAATATACTTAGTAATAATATTAATACTTTAGTAATAAGTGCAAAAAATAAATTTTGTTTTATTATTTTTTTAGTGTATTTAGATATTTCTATTACTTTAATTATTTTATCTAATTCATCATTCATAAGTACAATATCCGCAGCTTCCAATGAAGATGTTGAACCAATATTACCCATAGAAATACCTATATCAGCTCTTTTTAATACAGGAGTATCATTAATACCATCACCAATATATACTGTTATATTAGATTTACTACTTACCTCTTCATAACTATTATATTTATCAGTAGGAAGCATTTCATATCTTATTTCATCTATTTTAAGACTTTCACCTATCTTTTTAGCAATATCTTTTTTATCACCAGTAAACATATAAGTCCTAATGGAATTATTCTTACAATACTCAATTATTTCATAAGCATTATCTCTAACACTATCACTTATATTAATACTTGCAACATGTGAATTATTAATATTTAAATGTATATTAGAATCATTCTTACAATTACATAACTTATTATTACCAATAAGAATATGTTTATTACCTAAGTCAAAAGAAATACCCTTTCCCTTTATTTCTTTAAAATTACTAATATTACTATTATCTATTTTATTATCACTTAACTTTAATATAGATTTAGCAATTGGATGAGTAGACATACTTTCTCCCATTACTAGTATAGAAATAATTTCTTCTTTAGAATAATTTTTATCTATAATATCTATATTATTAACACCAAAATCTCCCTTAGTAAGTGTTCCTGTTTTATCAAATATTATATTATCAATATTACTTAAATTATCTAAGTAATTACTTCCCTTTATAAGTATTCCATTAACACTTGCAATACCTATTGCAGTAAAATAAGAAAGTGGCACAGAAATTGCAAATGCACATGGACATGATATTACTAAAAATGTAAGTGCTCTATAAATACTGTCTTTAATAGATATATTAAACATAGGTAATAATACTGCCACCAATATAGCAAGAATAAGAATAATTGGAGTATAAACTTTACTTATTTTAGTTACAAAATTCTCTAGTTTAGCTTTTTTATCAGTCGCCTCATCTAATAATTCTAATATTTTACTAACAGTAGAATCTTTAAATAAAGCAAGTGCCTTAATCTCTATAACATCACCATTATTTATATAACCAGATAATACTTTATCACCCTTATTTAAACTAATATTTTCACTTTCTCCAGTTAATGCCTTCGTATCAAAATAAGTACTTCCCTTTATAATTATGCCATCTACAGGAACTTTTTCTCCCCTCTTAACCATTAAAATATCTCCAATATTAATATTCTCTACATCTATTTTACTAATACCATTACTATCCAACTTATTCGCATAATCTTGTTTAATATCTACTAAATTTTTAATAGAATTTCTAGAATTATTAATTGCCCTCTCCTCTAATATTTTACCTATCATATAAAGAGATATAACCATTATACCTTCAGAATAATTAGAAAGAATAAATGCCCCAACACATGATATTGTAATTAAAAAATTTTCATTAAGAACCCTATTTTTTACTAACAACTTAACTGCAGTAATAAACGTTTTATATAAAAGTATTACATAAGAAATAAGATATAAAATAAATTTAATATTACTATTTACATTTATAAAACTAGGAACAATTCCAATTATAAAACCAATTAACAAAACATATATATTATATCCACCCTTCTTATTCACAACCTCTTCACTAACAAAAGCATCTGGCTCAATAGACTTAATAATATTATTTATATCACTTATAGACACATCATCACTAGTTTCATAAGATAACTTCAATGTAGAAAAATTAACAACCACATTACTAAGTCTATTATCTTCTTTTAATTTATTTTCAATCTTTCTTGCACAATTAGCACAATCTAAATTATTAATATTATATTTATACTTCATTTTGCTCCTCCTTATGTTTAATATGAACAATACCTATCTCATATAATTTACTAATATGATCATCATCTAATGTATAATAAACCTCTTTTCCAACCTTCCTATATTTAACAATTTGTGCATCCCTTAATATAGCAAGTTGATGAGAAATAGAAGACTTAGTCATATTAAGTATATTTGCAATATCACATACACATAACTCATTATTATCTAATGACCACAATATTTTTATCCTAGTAGGGTCACCAATAATTTTAAATATTTGTGACAACTTCAAAAAATTCTCCTCACTAGGCTTACTACACAATATTTTACTCACCAACTCCTCATGAATTATATTACAATCACATTCCAAACGATTACACTTCATACATACCTCACTTATATTTTTCATATCAATTATAATTGAATACACATTCAATTGTCAATAAAAAAATAAAAGTAAAATTAATTTACTCTTATTTATAATATTTAATTAGAAAGATGTGAAATTGGAGAAAAAACATAATTAGTACTCACAAAAGAAGCATTTATATCCAACTAAACTACTAACTCTATAAATATTACTAGTATAACTTCCATCAGCTACACAATGCTGTGAATCATATCACCATTATTTAATTTCTTAATTGAACCTAAATAATTAAATTCACTAAAATTATATACCCTTTCATGTTGTTACAACTTATTATTTTACAACATATTTTATTCATAAGGTGGTGGGCAACTAAAATATAAGATATCCCACATTTCGCCATAGTGATTTTCATTACTATAATAACTACTCAACTCATCTTTTAGTGTATTTGGAACAATAAAATTTAATGTTGTGTTGTATGGGATTATTTGTAAACCTACAACAGGATATCCATCAATTGTATCAGGTATTATTACTTCAGTTCCAGTTTCCTCATTATAATCAGTTATTATAATACCAACCTCCGCTTCATCACTTAATTTTAATCCAGCAGCTCTATAATCTTTTGCAGGAACATAATAAATTAAACGTTGTTCATCTGTACAAACGTATTGCTTTATAAAATCAGGATTATCCTGGCAAGTAGGGGCCAATGCAATATTAGTCATAAGATAATCTAAACATTTATCAGCGTCTTCTACAGTAATATCAGACGAATTTAATGCATATAAATCATATGTGAAATATTCTTTTGGTGTTGCACATGCCCCTGTTTGTGCAGTTGCTTCATTTTTAGTGCCTCCACATACATTTAATCCTTCAAACTTACCCTTTCCTTTAATAGTAACACTTGCATTGTTATTTTTATCAAATGTAATAGTACAATTATCTAAATCATAATCATTACTACTTAGTTTTGCAACACTAGAGCAAGTTATTTCTTCATCTTCTTTCCCTAGTACAGCATTTTGCATTTTTGTTTTTTCTGCTGCACTTGCTATCATTTTAGCACTTGTTTCTAGTGTTGATTTTTTTGATGAGTTTATTACATCCATTATTTTAGGTACTGCTATTACTAATATTA
>CAZKUP010000086.1:0-4573 GCA_964555985.1 uncultured Clostridium sp.
CATTGCCTAAACTCTCTCTTTTTTATTTAGTCCTTGACATTGGGTACATTTTACATTTATGCTTTTTTATTTTTCATACTTGCATTTTATATAAATATATGATATTATTAGTCATGTGAAAAACTTAATCCGCTGTTTTTATATATGATTAAGGTATAGAATGGAGTGTGACATTATGAATATTATCGATAAGATAACTGCTAAACAAATCAGAACAGATTTACCTGAATTTAGAGTTGGTGATACAGTTAGAGTAGATGTTAAGATTATCGAAGGTAAAAGAGAAAGAATCCAAGCATTCGAAGGAATAGTAATATCTAAGAAAAATTCTGGTGTTAGTGAAACATTTACTGTTAGAAAGAAATCTAGTGGTATTGGTGTTGAAAGAACTTTCCCAGTTAATTCACCAAAAATTGCTAATATAACTGTTATAAGAAAAGGATTAGCAAGAAGAGCTAAATTATATTATTCAAGAGATTTAGTTGGTCAATTTAAATTAAAAGAAAGAAATTAAGGCATTATGCCTTTTTTTGGTAAAAAGATATGAATAAAATACTAAAAGAAATATTAGAATATGTAATAATTATTGTTGCTGTACTTTTATTTAGACATTTTTTGTATTCTCCAATTAGAGTGTCTGGTTCTTCTATGGAACCAACATTATATGATGCGGATATAATGATATTAAATAAAATTGGATATAAGTTAAATGGACTCAAGAGATTTGATGTTGTTGTAGTCAATTATGATAACGAAAAAATTATTAAAAGAGTTATTGGTCTTCCTGGAGAACATGTAGAATATAAAGATGATGTTTTATATGTTAATGGTAAAATAATAAAAGAGGATTATGATAGAAAAATTACATCTGATTTTTCTTTAGAAGATTTAGGTGAAAAGATAATTCCTGAAGATAAATATTTAGTTTTAGGAGATAATAGACCAATATCTAAAGATAGTAGAATCATTGGTTTAGTAGATAAAAAAGATATAGAAGGTTATACTAGTTTTGTACTTCTTCCTGTAAGTAAATTTGGAAGCATAAATTGATAATTTATATATCTTTTTTTCTTGCTTTTATTTATTTTTATTGATAAAATTATATTGTAATATTAAAGAAAAGAGGTAAATTATGAATTTAAAAGGAACAAAAACAGAAAAAAATTTAATGGAAGCTTTTAGTGGTGAATCACAAGCTAGAAATAAATATACTTATTTTGCAAGTAAAGCAAGAAAAGAAGGATATGAGCAAATTGCTGCTATATTTGAAGAAACTGCTCAAAATGAGAAAGAACATGCTAAAATGTGGTTTAAATTATTAAATGATGGTAATATTAATTCTACAATTGATAATTTAAAAGAAGCTGCTAATGGTGAAAATTTTGAGTGGACAGATATGTATGATAGAATGGCTAAAGAAGCTAAAGAAGAGGGATTTGATCATATTGCATTTTTATTTGCTGAAGTAGGTAAAATTGAAAAAGAACATGAAGAAAGATATAGAAAATTACTTGAAAATATAGAAGGGGATTTAGTATTTTCAAAAGATGGTGATACAATTTGGAAATGTAGAAATTGTGGCCATATAGTTATTGGAAAAAAAGCTCCAGAAGTATGTCCAGTATGTACTCATCCTAAATCATATTTTGAAGTTAAAGCAGAGAATTATTAATTATAGAATCTGCTTTTTTCTATAAAGTAAATGGAGGAATTTATGTTAATAATTGGATCACATGTTTCATTTAATAAAAATAAACAAATGATAGAGAGTATTGAAGAAGCTCTTAGTTATAATGCTAATGCATTTATGTTTTATACAGGTGCGCCTCAAAATACACAAAGAGTTGAGTTATCTATGGATTTAATGATTAAGGCACATGATTTAATGAAAGAAAATAATATTGATATTAATAATATTATTGTTCATGCTCCTTATATAGTTAATCTTGCTAATCCTGTTAATTTTGATTTTTCTACATTTTTTTTAAAAAAAGAGATTAAAAGATGTGAATTTTTAGGAATAAAAAAATTAGTACTTCATCCAGGAAGTCATGTTGGTAATGGTACTTCAACTGGTTTAAATACTATTGTTAAAGCACTAAACGAGGTTTTAGATAAAGATACTTTAGTAGATATTTGTCTTGAAACTATGGCGGGTAAGGGAACTGAATTAGGTGTTAGTTTTGAACAAATAAAATACATTATTGATAATGTAGAATATAGCGATAAAATAAAGGTTTGTATAGATACTTGTCATATGAATGATTATGGTTATGATATGAGTAATTTTGATAGTATTTTAGATGATTTTGATAAAATAATTGGCCTTGATAAACTTGCATGTATTCATATAAATGATTCTAAAAATGAAAAGGGTTCTAAAAAAGATAGACATGAAAATATAGGATTTGGTTATATTGGTTTTGATAATCTAATTAATATTATTTATAATAAAAGAATTGAAAATGTTCCTAAAATATTAGAAACTCCTTGGATAAAAACTGATTATGGAAGTGTAGCACCATATAAATTTGAAATACAAATGATAAAGAATAGGAAATTTAATAATAATATTACAAATGAAATAATAGATTATTATAGGTAATTATATGGATAAAGAAATTATAGATATATTTAAAAGTTTAAATAAAATGCTTGATTCTAGTTATATAGAATTAAATAGCATAACTGATACAATAATAAATAAAAAAAGCACTAATACACATCTTATAGAAAGTGTTCTAGATTTAATATTAAGTAATTTTATTGATGAGAGATTTCGTGCATTATTTTTAAAATTATGTAATTATTACAAAACAATTAATGAAGAATATGCTTTAGATTATATGAATATTTATAATGAAGAAATGAATGAATATGAGGATGAAAATGATAAAATTAAACGATATAAAAGTAGCAATATTTGATTTTGATGATACTCTTGCTATTCATAAGAATAAAAATTATAGAGATATAAAGAGTAGTACAAAAGATGAAGAAGAAAAGTATTATATGAATGCATATCTTTATCCAAATGAGTTTTATGATAAAATAGATCCATGTTATATTATTCCTGAAATGTTAGATTTTATAAATATATTAAGAGATAATAATATAAAATTATATTGTGTTTCTGGTATGAAAAATTCTTTTAATTTAGATGCAAAAGAATATTTTATAAATAAATATTATGGAAATGATATTAAAATAATTATTACAAAAAATCAAGAGAGTAAGGTAGATGTATCTAGTGTTCTTGCTAAAATTAATAAATGTAATTTAAATAATATTTTATTTGTAGATGATTTATTAGATAATGTTATTAAACTTAAAAATAAAGGTATTAATGCAATTGATGCAAATGAAATAATTAGGTTTTTTGAGTAAAATTGCACATATTTACTTTTAATAAGAAATATGCTATAATGTTTTTATGTGGAGCAGTATCCTAGTTGATTTGTTTATTAGGAAGACGGGCCTAAAAATTCGTTAAAGGGCACATCTGTGAAGCTTCTTGTGCTTGCCTATTACGCCCAGTTTTGGGTGGGTGCTGGAAGAGGGGCGTTGGGCCACCATAATGGCATATGTAATGGACCCAACATTCTTTGAGACTCATGCTTGTAAAAAGCCTATACACCTCTGTGGGTTGATGGACTTTTTACAACTTGAGATTAAACCTAATATGCGGCGATGAGCTGTGATTAGTGTAGCCTGCCTTGAGTGAATATAGGGAATACAGGTCTACACAGTAGGAGTAGACGTACAAATACTGTTATTGCTGTTGAAACTATATTTGCAAAAAAGAGCTAGTAATAAACAAATCTTGAAGAAAATTCCTAGGCTGTAATTTAATATTGGATTAAAGTGTGTACTAAGTGGCAATCAAGTCATATAGCTGGAAACACTATATCCATTCTTTTAAAGGGGAACCGCACTCTGGTAACGGAATGTAAGAATGGGGGAAAACCTACTTGACCTAAGACATAATATTTCCATTGTTAATTCCACTCTTTTTTAATGTTAGGAGATATATGAAAACTAAAAAAAATAAAGAAACAAAATGGATAATTACTATAACACTTTTAGCATTTTTTATTTCTTTAATTTTTTCATTAGGTGCACAAAGTATATTAGAAAATGTAAATATATTTTTAGGTATTTTAATAATACTTTTAATTATATTTATTGGTGTTATATTTGATATAATAGGTGTTGCAGTACAAAGTTCTGATACTGTACCATTTCATTCAATGGCATCTAAGAAGATTAAATCTGCTAAAGCAGCAAAAAAAATGCTTGAAAATTCTGCAAAAGTATCATCTTTTTGTAATGATGTAATAGGGGATGTTTGTGGTATTATAAGTGGTTCTGCAGTAGCAGTTGTGTCTATTTCAGTAGCTGATAAATTAAATCTTGATAGTACTATAACTACACTTCTTATTACAAGTATAGTTGCTGCATTAACTATAGGTGGTAAAGCTTTAGGAAAGGGTGTTGCTATTAGTAAAAGTGAATATATTATTACTAAAGTTACTAAAATAATGCAGCATTTTAAAAAAAATAACTGATTTTC
>CAZKUP010000087.1:0-4548 GCA_964555985.1 uncultured Clostridium sp.
ATAAGGGAGGTGAGATAATGAAAAAATCTTACAATAAAGCATTTACTTTAGTAGAACTTTTAGCAGTAATAGTAATATTAGCAATAATACTTGTTATAGCAGTACCAAAAATAATGGATGTAATAAATGATTCAAAAAAATCAACACTGGAAACAAGTGTTAAAATGATAGCAAGTGCAGCAGAAAAAACAAAAAAGCAAAATACAATACTAGGAAAAAATAATGATGTAATAAAATGTGAAGATGTTGCAAAGCTAAGTAGTAGTGATTATGATTTAGATAATTGCACTATAACATTTGATAAAAATAACAATGCAAGTGTTACTATTAAAGGAAAGGGTAAGTTTGAAGGGTTAAATGTATGTAGTGGTACTAAAAATGAAGCAATTGCACAAACAGGAGCATGTGCTACACCAAAAGAATATTTCACATATGGATTATATGCATTAAATTCTTCTGATGTTACTGTAGAAGATGCAGATAAATGTGCAAATTATTTATTGCCTTTTGAACCTACTTGTAATACATCTCAGTTAAAAGAATTGCTATGTTCAATGCCTGTTGATAGTCAAACATATGGAAGAGTGCCTATAAGTGATTATAGTAATGCAGGATTAAAATTAAGTGATAATGCGGAAATTGGTATTATTATAACAGATTATAATTTAGAAGGTGGAACAGAAGTAATAATACCTGATACAATTGATAGTTATCCTGTTGTTGGAGTAAAATTTGTTGGAAACAAGTTTGATAGTTTGACAAAGATAACCACACCTGCTACTCTTTATAATACTTGGACAAATTATACTGACCCAGTATCAGGTGAATGGATAGGAGAAGAGGTGCCTGGTGCTTGCCCACCACCATTTTAATATAATAGATACAATAATAGGTTATATATAGAACAACAACTAATAAAACTAGAGCAATTAAGAATTATAATGATTCCAGCATTCCCTCTTTCCGACTAGCTCCGTAAAATAATGTAAAATTATTTGTTATAAAAAGTGCAAAAGGCACTTTTTTGTTTTTCTTGTTTTATTGAAATGAAATCTTGTATGTGATACAATGAAATTGCAGTAGTTATTTGATTTATTTTCAACTTTAATGAGTTGTTAATGGTCTAAAATAGTTGTGATGATTTAATGGTGTAAATGATTATATTGATATAATAAGTTTAAAAATTTAGGGAGGAGTCATTATGTATAATTTGGATAAGTACATTAAAGCTCAAGAGGAATGTTATGATGGGGCACTTAGGGAAATAAGAAATGGTAAGAAATTGGGGCATTGGATTTGGTATATTTTTCCTCAATTAAAAGGCCTTGGTTTTAGTAATATGTCGTATTATTATGGGATTTCTGGAGTAGAAGAAGCTATTGAATATTTAAATAATGAGTATCTTAGAAGTAATTTATTAGAAATTACTAAGGCATTATTAGATTTAGAAACTAATAATCCAATGGAAGTACTTGGTTTTCCTGATAATTTAAAAGTTAATTCATGTATGACATTATTTTATTATGTAGATCCAAGTATTACTTTATTTAAGGATGTAATTGATAAATTTTATGATGGTAAGTTTGATGATAATACAATTAATATGTTAAATGCTAAAGTAAAAAGGAAATAAATATTAAAGTATTTATTTTTTTTAGTTATAAAAAAATAAAAATGTGGTACAATATAAATTGATTTGGAAGTGAGTTTATGGATAAAATTGTAATAAAGGGTGCGAGAGAAAATAATTTAAAAAATATAAATATTGAAATACCTAAAAATAAATTGGTTGTTATGACTGGAGTATCAGGAAGTGGTAAAAGTAGTCTTGCTTTTAATACTATATATGCTGAAGGTCAAAGAAGATATGTTGATAGTTTAAGTGCATATGCAAGACAATTTCTAGGTAATTTTGAAAAGCCTGATGTTGATTCTATTGAAGGCCTTAGTCCAAGTATTAGTATTGATCAAAAAACCACAAATAATAATCCTAGAAGTACTGTTGGTACAGTTACTGAAATATATGATTATTTAAGACTTTTATATGCAAGAATTGGTACTGCATATTGTCCTATTCATAATATTGAAATAACTAATCAAAGTATTGAAGAAATGGTTAATAAGGTTTTGGATTTAGAAGTAGGTACTAAAATAATGGTTTTATCACCAATTGTAAGAGGTGAAAAAGGAACTCATAAGGATTTACTTGATAATTTAAGAAAAGATGGTTTTGTTAGGGTACGAATAAATGGTGAAATTTATGATTTAGGTGAAGAAATTAATCTTGAAAAGAATAAAAAGGATGATATAGATGTAATAATAGATAGACTTGTTATTAAAGAGGATATAAGAAGTAGATTATTTGAATCAATTGAATCTTCAACTAAGTTATCAAATGGTAAAGTAATAATATCTGTTGTTGGTGATAAAGAAATATTAATGTCTGAATCTTTAGCGTGTCCTTATTGTGATTTTTCAATGCCAGAACTTGAACCTAGAATGTTTTCATTTAATTCTCCTTTTGGAGCGTGCCCTTCATGTAAGGGATTAGGTTTTAAGCAAAAAATTGATGAAGATTTAATAATGCCTGATAAAACATTATCTTTAAATAATGCAATACTTCCTCTTAATAATATGGATGATGTAAATATATATAAGAAAACATTAGATATAGTATGTAAATATTATAATATTGATATGAATATTCCAATTAAAGATTTAAGTAAAAAAGATCTTTCTATAGTATTATATGGTTCTCCTGATATAATTGAATTTGATTTTCTTACTAGAAGTGGAAATAGAATGCATAAAGTAGAAAAATATGAAGGTATTTGTAATATGCTAGAAAGAAGATTTAAAGAAACTACAAGTGCATTTATTAGAGATTGGTTAGAAAGATATATGACAGAACTTCCATGTGAATGTTGTCATGGTGCAAGACTTAAAGATGAGGTTTTAAATGTTAAGATAAAAAATAAAAATATATATGAATTATGTGATTATAGTATTAGAGATTTATATAAATTCTTTAATGAAATAAAATTATCAAAAGAAAAACAAGAAATATCTAAGTTAATAATTAAAGATATACTTGATAGACTTAATTTTCTTATAAATGTTGGACTTGAATATTTAACATTAAATAGAACAGCAGGAACACTTAGTGGTGGTGAATCTCAAAGAATTCGTCTTGCAACTCAAATTGGTTCAAGACTTTCAGGAATACTTTATGTACTTGATGAACCATCTATTGGACTTCATCAAAGAGATAATCAAAAACTTATTAATTCTCTTTTAGAAATGAGAGATTTAGGAAATACATTAATAGTTGTAGAACATGACACTGAAACAATGCTTCAAGCTGATTATTTAATTGATATTGGACCAAAATCAGGTATTAATGGTGGATATGTTATGGCAGAAGGTACACCAGAAGAGGTTATGCAAAATAAAAATAGCATTACTGGTAAATATTTGAGTGGAGAGTTAAAGATAGATGTTCCAAAGAAAAGAAGAAAAGGTAGTGGAAAATTTATTGAATTAAAAGGTTGTAAAGAAAATAATTTAAAAAATATTAATGTTGCATTTCCACTTGGAACATTTACATGTGTAACAGGAGTATCAGGAAGTGGTAAAAGTAGTTTAGTAAATGAAATACTTTATAAAACTTTATCAACAAGTTTATATAAATCAAAAGAAAAGCCTGGTAAATATAAAAGTATTAAAGGTCTTGAAAACATAGATAAAGTTATAAATGTATCACAAGATCCAATTGGTAGAACTCCAAGAAGTAATCCAGCAACTTATACAGGTGTGTTTGATGATATAAGAGATGTTTTTGCAAATACTAAAGAAGCTAAAATAAGAGGTTATGATAAGGGAAGATTCTCATTTAATGTAAAAGGCGGAAGATGTGAAGCTTGCTATGGTGATGGTGTAAAAAAGATAGAAATGCATTTTTTACCAGATGTTTATGTTCCATGTGAAGTATGTAAAGGAACAAGATATAATAGAGAAACTCTTGAAATTAAATTTAAGGGCAAGAATGTAGCACAAGTACTAGATATGGCTGTAGAAGAAGCATTAGAATTTTTTGAAAACATTCCTAAAGTAAAAAATAAATTAAATATGCTTAATGAAGTAGGACTTGGATACGTAAAACTAGGTCAAAGTGCACCAACATTAAGTGGTGGTGAAGCAAGTAGAGTTAAACTTGCAAAAGAATTACAAAAAAGACCTACTGGAAAAAGTGTATTTATACTAGATGAACCAACTACTGGACTTCATACAGATGATGTAAAGAAACTTATATCAATACTTCAAAGAATTGTTGATAATAAAGACACAGTTATAGTTATTGAACATAACTTAGATATGATAAAAGTAGCAGATTATATAATAGATTTAGGCCCAGAAGGTGGAGAATTTGGTGGAGAAATAGTTGCTAAAGGCACTCCAGAACAAGTTTCTAAATGTGATAAATCATATACAGGTATGTATTTAAAAGAAAAATTAAAGAAATAGTGTAAAATTATGTAAAAGAGAAGA
>CAZKUP010000088.1:0-4473 GCA_964555985.1 uncultured Clostridium sp.
TGTAGGACTCGAACCTACGACCGCCCGGTTATGAGCCGGATGCTCTAACCAACTGAGCTAAGGGTCCACATGTCTTTAATAATACTACAATCCTTATTATTTTTCAAGTGTATTATAAAAAAAATAGCAAAAAATTGTGTTTTTTGCTATTCTTCAATCAAATTTAAGTGCTCTAGCATCTTTCCTGTGCCTTCTGCAACACATGTAAGTGGGCTTTCTGCAATATATATAGGTACTTTTAATTCTTTATTTAAAAGTTCATCAATACCATCTATAAGTGCTCCTCCACCTGTAACTACTATACCTTTGTTTATTATATCTGCAGATAGTTCTGGTGGTGTTTCTTCTAGTACTTGTTTTATAGCATTAATTATTTTATATATACTATCATTTAGGGCATCATCTACTTCTTCACTTGTAATGGTTATTATTTCTGGAAGTCCATTTACCATGCTTCTTCCTTTTACTTCTTTTTTTTCTTTGTTTTTCTTTTTTCCTACTGAACCAATTTCTTTTTTTATTTCTTCTGCAGTTCTTTCTCCAATTAATAATTTGTATTTTTCTTTTATATAATTTATTATTTCATTATCAAATGTATTTCCTGCTATTTTTATACTTGAAGATACAACTATATCTCCAAGTGATAATACTGCTATATCTGTGGTGCCTCCTCCAATATCTATTATCATTGATCCAGATGGTTTTGATATATCTAGTCCAACTCCTATTGCTGCTACTTTTGGTTCTTCTTCTATAAATACTTTTTTTGCGCCTGTTCTTTCTGCTGCTTCTTTTATTGCATTTTTTTCTACTCCTGTTACATTTGTTGGGCAGCAAATAAGTATTCTTGGTTTTAGAAATATGTTTTTTGCTTTTACTTTTTTTATGAAAAATTCTAGCATAGATTCAGTTAAATCAAAGTCTGCAATAACTCCATCTTTCATTGGTTTTATAGCTTTTACTTTACCAGGAGTTCTTCCTAGCATTTCGTGTGCTTCTATTCCAACTGCAAGTACTCTTTTAGATTCTTCATCTATTGCTACAACTGATGGTTCGTTTAGAACAATTCCTTCACCTTTTACATTAATTAATATGTTTGCTGTTCCTAAGTCAATTCCAATATCTTTATTAAACATTTAATCTAACTCTTTTATTTCTTTGTTATATATTGACTCAGGATCAATCATTTTGCCTTTATGTGATATTTCTAAATGTAAATGGTTTCCAATATTTTTAGATATGTTGCATGTTCCTGATGTTGCAAGTAATTCGCCAGCTGTCACTGTGTCATTTTGTTTTACTTTAATATCACCTAAACATTGATATGAAGCAGTTAAATCGTTTGAATGCTGTATTTCTATAATGTTTCCTAATATATCATTTTGCTCTATATTTATAATTATTCCATCGTAAATAGAATAAATATCAAATACTTCTTCTGTTCCATAATCTATACCAGAATTTTGTAAATATGTGTTTTCATAATAAATTAGTGAGTTTTGTTGTGTTTTATCATCTTTATTTATATCATAAAAGTTTTGTAATATTTTTATATTTTCATCTATGAATGGTTTCTTTATTTTTTTTACTTCACTAATTACTGGTTCTACATCATCAATAAGTGTTCCTGATGTTATGTAGGTTACTGGTATTTTATCTTTTAGAATACTATTTCCTAAGAAGAATAAAGATAGTGCGAGTGATATTGTTACTATTCCATATATTGTTGGCATTACAAATGGTTTTAATTTTACTTTTTTTTGCATTATTTCACCTCATTAAAAAGTATTTACTTTTTTTGTGAAATTATACATATATATTTTTTAATGTTGTTCCTTGATAATAATGTTCTATTATATCTTTGTATGTATATCCGTTTTCTGCCATTCCTTCCGCACCATATTGACTCATTCCAACACCATGACCAAATCCTTTTGTTTTTACTACAACTTGGTTATTTTCTATATAAATAGTAAAGTAATTAGAGCGGACACTTAATAAATATGCAACTTCGGATCCTGTATATATCTTGTTATTTATACTTATTTGTTTTATTCTTCCTGTGCTTGTTTCATCTAATATTTTTACATATATTTTTTGGCAATTAGTAAGTGATAATTTATTACAAAATTCATTTCTTGTAAATGTGTTTTTTTCTTCATAAACAGGGGATACTTCTTCATCCCATGTAGATGATACACTTTGTAAATATGATATTTTTGTGCCAAATATTTCCTCACTATTTTCTGTATTACCTACACTTGTTGAAAAAAATAATGTATCTGCATATGTTCCATTATAATCAACATATTCTCCTTTTGTTTCATTTACCGCAGTATTTATTTTTTCTATATATTTATCATAATTATTTCCCCATGATTTTTTTAGTGTTTCATCGTCTTTATACACTTGATTCATAACTGTATCAACTACATCATATTTATTATTTTCATTTATTCTTCTTAGTGCATATGTTCTTGCAGCAACTGCTTGTGCTTTTAATGCTTCTATTTCAAATGATATGGGCATTTCTCCTGCAATTACACCTCTTACATAATCTTCTATATTAAGTGTAATTATTTTATTTTTATTCGTTTGCATTACTTTAATTGTTACATCTTTTACAGTAGTATTATTATCTTTTTCTTCTTCTTTTATGTTAAATTTTTCTTCTTCTTTAAAACTTGTTAGTATTAAAAAAGAAGGAACAGCAATAAATATAAATGTTAATGCTATTATCTTCTTCATATATCTCCTTTTATCTTATTGAAATAATATAGAAATCATATAGAAAATTAACTATTAAATATGAAATAGAAAATGTAATTAATAGATAGAAACATTTTATTTGATTAACATGTCCTCTTCTAAAAAATCTGTCTATATTTAATGATCGTACTGACCATAATGTTAATGGCACAATAAGTAAATATAGTATTATTTTAATGTTCATTTTCATACTCCATAATCATATTAATTCTATCTAGATGTCTATTTCCTTCAAATGTATTATTTATATATATTTCAATATATTTTATTATTTCTTCACAAGATTTATGCGCAGAAAAACTTAATACATTTGCAAAGTTATGGCATTTTGAATATTTTGCGTCAATTTCATTATCTATTTTTGCACATCTTATTCCTTTTACTTTATTACATGCAATGCTCATTCCAATACCAGTTTTACATATAACTATGCCAAAATCCACTTCATTATTGACAACTGAGTTGCATACTTTAAATGCGTATTTTGGATAATCAACTCTATCTTTTGAATCAGTGCCATAATTAATTATAGTATATCCTTTTTCTTCTAATTTTTTTGTCAATTCTTGTTTTAACTCATATCCACCATGATCACTTGCTATACCTATTTTCATTATTTTCTCCTTTTCTCTCTTATAATATTTTTTTCTTCTTTATTAATTCTTTTTGAATCTATAATCTTTTGAACTGCTTTATTATGTGTAAAATCATCTAAATTATTATTATCTAAATATAATGTTGTTTTATCTTTATATTTAATATAACAAATTGATATAAGCCATGCGATAGACATTTGTACATAATAATCTTTAGTATTATATTTATCACATAATTTAAATATTTTATCAATATACTCATCTTCTATATAATAATCTAATAAAATAACAAAACAAAGTCTTCTTATCCACATATTATTGCTATTTATTTTAGATATTATGTAATTATATACTTCTTTTTTGTTCCTTTTTACAAATTTTAAATTAGAACAAAACAAATCACAAAGTGCCCAATTATTTATTAATTTAGTGTATTTATTTATATATTTAATAGTTTCTTTATCAAACTCTTTATTACTTGATATTATAAATCCATATATCATTTTTTCTTCATATGTTTTGTTTTTTGATATATTTAAATATTCTATGTAATTTCCATTATAGATATCTTTTGCTATTTCTTTTAATTTTTGAGTCCTAATTCCTATTAAAGTATTATCTAATGTTAGTTTTTGATGAAATTCTTTATATTTTATATCTTGTAGACTATATAAATAATCTATATATTCACTATATTTTTCTTGGGTCCAATTGTTTATTTTTAAATTCATATATATCACATAATTAATTATATCACTTTAAAATAAAAATATATAGAATATTCTATATATTTTATTTAGTAAATCCATACTTTTTATTAAATTTCTCAACCTTTCCTCTTCTAGCAGTACTATTTTGATTTTTACCTGTATAATGAGGATGACATTCAGAACATTGTTCTACATGTATTTCTTTTTTAGTTGATTTTGTAGTAAATGTTGCGCCACAAGCACATGTAGCAACACAATCAACATAATTAGATTGATATTTACTCATATTATCTTCTCCTTCCGCCATGACAAAAGTCATAGAAATTAATTAATTCTTAAGTATTATAGCAATTTTATTGAAAATTATCAATATTAATTATGCATTAATTTACATAAAT
>CAZKUP010000089.1:0-4328 GCA_964555985.1 uncultured Clostridium sp.
TAACTTCCCATAAGGCATGTTATGTGAACGTTCACATAACATGCCCCCCCCCATGGTTGTCAATAGAAAAAGTGAAAATTTTTGAATTTTTTTCACTTTTTTTACACTTCTTTACATTTATATTATATTTCATTTAATATACTCATTGCAGCAATTGTGCCTTCTCCTACTGCAGTTGATATTTGATATACTTGTTTTTTTATTATATCTCCACATGCATATATTTTATCTATATTTGTTTTCATATTTTTATCTACTATGATATATCCTTCTGATGTATTTAAGTTATTACATTTTATTGGCATTGGAACATTTCCAACATTTATAAATACTGCTTCGCATTCTATTATCTTATCATTATCTAATGTTATAGATGATAGTTTATCATTTGTACTATTAAGTTTTTTTATTTTAACTGGAGTAATTATTTCAATATTATCTTTATTTTTTATTTTTTCTAAAGACATATTTTCTCCTCTAAATTCATCTCTTCTATGTATTAGATATATTTTTTTACATATATCTGATAGATATAATGCACTTTCAAAAGCAGCATTACCACCACCTACTACACATACATCTTTATCTTTATAAAGTGTACCATCACAAATTGAACAATAACTTATTCCTTTTCCTATAAATGATTTTTCATCTTCTATTCCAAGTTCTCTTGGTCTTCTTCCATTTGCAATGATTACTCCTTTACAAGTTATATCTCCTTTATTAGTTTTAATTATTTTTAAATCTTTTTCATTTATAATTTCTAATACATTTGCATATTTATATGGTACACCAATTTCTCTTATTTGTTCAAAAATAGAAAACGCTAAAGAGGGGCCATCTATTGATTTAAAACCCGGATAATTATTTATATCCATAATCATATTAAGTTGTCCACCTGGTGCATTTCTTTCAATTATACATACATTTGCATTTGCTCTTTTTAAATATAATGCAGCAGTCATTCCTGCAACACCACAACCAATTACTACTACATCAAAATCTAACATCTTCTACCTCATATTCGTCATATCTATTTTCAAACTTAGATTTCTTTATATCTTTAAATAATAGTATTAAACCATTTATTATTAAGAATATAGATATTACTTGAGCCATTTTAAAATTTCCAAGCATTAAACTATCTGTTCTCAAGCTTTCAATAAAGAATCTTCCAACACTATACCATATTAAATATATTCCTGTAAGTTGACCTACTTTTAAATATTTATAAAATTTCCTTACTAATAGTAATACTATAAATCCTAGAAAACACCAAAGTGATTCATAATAAAATGTTGGATGAAAATATTCACCACCAATATTCATTCCATTAATAATAAATTGGGGTATAAACTTCATATTTTCTAGTACACTTCTTAGAACAGCAGGGCCATGTGCTTCTTGATTAAAGAAATTACCCCATCTTCCAATTGCTTGTGCTATAATTAAACTTACTACAGCCATATCAGTTATTTTAAGTACTCTAACTTTGTATTTATATGTATAGAATAATATAAATAAAAGTCCTCCAATTATACCACCATGTATAGCAAGTCCTCCATTCCATACTTCAAGTATTTCCATAGGACTATCCATATAATAATCTAAATTAAATAATACATAGTAAGCCCTCGCTCCAATAATACCAAATATTACTGCCCAAAATATTAAATTAACAGAAAAATCCATATCAATTTCATATTTTTTTGCTTCTAATAAGAATAATAATCCTCCAAGAATAACTCCTACCAAAATATAAATTGAATACCATGCAACATCAAAATTACCTATTGAAAACGCTACTGAACTCATAAAATATCACTGCTCCTTATTATTTTATTTGCTATACTATCAATAATTTTATTTATAACTGATATTAATATTGCAGTTAAAAATAATGTTATTACACCATGTGTATTGAAATATTTTCCTAATATAATATCTGTGATTTTTAAAATTATTATATTAATACAAGGATAAAACAATCCTTGAGTTATACCAGTAATAGGTATTGTTAATCTAAATAATATTGGTTTTAATGTCTTATTTAGAACAAATATAATTAGTGCTGCAACAAGAGAATATATACCATACATATTTTTATTAAATTCAATTGTATTAAAAATACATGAAATTAATAATAAAATTATTGCATAAATAATTATATGAATAAATACTTCTAAAACATCAATTCTATTTATACTATTATTTTTTATCATAACCATTACCTCAATATAATTATATCACTTATAAATAAAAAAAGAAATATAATTTAATTTATAGATTATAATAATTATTATCCGGCTAAATCATCAATTATTTTCTTTTAAATTGCTCTTATCTCTTAAAAATCTTTTTAAGAAAAAAGTCATAAAATACGGAAATGTATAAAATTTACCATTAAAACCAATATTTTTATTACATAATTTTATACCAAATTTTATATCTTTATATTGAGTACTACTTATTAATTTATTTAAAGATACTGTTGCATTATCATTTGCTTTAACTTCAACCGGAATAAGAGAATCAGAATCTCTTATAAAAAAATCCATTTCAATTGTACCTTTTTCATTTTTATAAAAATATAATTTATATCCTGATTTTACTAACATATCCCCCACAATATTTTCATATATAGCGCCTTTATAAGTATTTAAATTATGATTTTTTCTTAAATCATCTTGAACCTCATCATCTAATGATGCAATTAATAGACTAGTATCAGAAAAGTATAATCTATAATTATCTGGATTATAATTTCCTCCTAATGGTAGAGCACATTCTTCCATACAATATGATATATTTATTATGCCTGCATCACTTAACCAATTCTCTACCCCGGCATACTCTCTATTTCTAGCACCATCTCTTATTTTAGATATTTGAAATTTTTTATTTTCATTACCCAAAAATGCCGGGATTTTTCTATACACATTTAAAATTCTTGCTTTATCTAATCCTTCTGCATATTTAGAAATATCTTCTTCATAATCTTTCAATATTTGTTTTTGCATTGAAAGTATACCACTAAAATTATTATTTTCTATATATTTTGCAACAATTGCAGGCATGCCACCTAAAATCATATAATCTCTAAAATTAATCATCATAACATCGCATTGCGTTGTAGTTAAAGGGTTACATTCTATCATATGAGTATATAAATCCTCAATTTGTTCTTGTTTATATCCCTTAGCCCATAAAAACTCTTCAAAATCCATAGAGTACATTGTATAATCTTCTTTATTTCCGACACTATTTGATTCAATTTCTTTATAATTAATTCCCATCATTGAGCCAGAACATATAACATCATATCTTTTATCAATATTAAATGATTTTAAAGATGTTGCTGTATTAATGCAATCTTGAATTTCATCAAAAAATATTAATGTTTGTCCTGGAACAAACATATAATTATTATTGATAATTGAAATATTACTCAATATGGTATCTACCTCAAATCCATTATCAAATATCGTTTTATATTCTTTTTGCAAAGCAAAATTAATTTCAACAATATACTTATAATTATTTTTAGCAAAATTTTCGATGGCATCTGTCTTTCCAATTTGTCTTGCCCCTCTTACAATAAGTGGTTTTTTATCTTTGCTATTCTTCCATTCAACCAAATATTTATCAATTTTTCTTTGTAATCTGACCATTTTAGTCACCTCAATATAATTTTATCACAAAATTCCAACCATATCAACGAATTTTTACACAAAATTCCGACATATTTTGAATACTTTTACACATTTTTCCAATATGATTTAATATTACATTTTAATTATATGTTAAAACACACTTTTATAAATTTAAAAATATCAACTTTTATATTGATATTTATTGTTTATTATTCTGCAAGTCTTAATGCAGGAGAAATACCCGGGGATGTATAATCAAAAACATAACCATGTGCACATTCTCCACCATATGTATAATAGAAATTCTCATTATCGCTACCATATGCAGAACGAAAATGCCACCAGAAGTCTGCAGAACCATTATAATTCTTAATTGCTCCTGATCTATTAGATGTACTTACATTTTGTGCTTTATAATAATCTAATTGTCTTGATGTTCCTATTGATGTGTCATATAAATCATTCCAATCACTATATACTTCCTCTGGTGATAAAAAATATAATTTGTCTATACTTTTAAAATTATTATTTGAGTCATACCTTATTGGAAGTTGAAGATTATGCGAACGTTCGCATAATCTTCAACTTCCAATTGTTGTCAATAGAAAAAGAGAAATTTCTCTTCTCTTTTACATAATTTTACACTATTTCTTTAATTTTTCTTTTAAATACATA
>CAZKUP010000090.1:0-4300 GCA_964555985.1 uncultured Clostridium sp.
TTGTGTAAGATAAGGGAGGTGAGATAATGAAAAAATCTTACAATAAAGCATTTACTTTAGTAGAGTTACTTGCAGTAATAGTAATATTAGCAATAATACTTGTTATAGCAGTACCTAAAATAATGGATGTAATAAACTCATCCAAAAAATCAACACTAGAAACAAGTGTTAAAATGATAGCTAGTTCTGCAGAAAAAACAAAAATGCAAAATGCTGTACTTGGTAAAGAAGACGCAACAATAACATGTGATAGTGTTGCAAAACTAAGTAACAGTGATTACGAAAGTTGTACAATTGAATTTGATGGAAACACAGCAAAAGTAACAGTAAAAGGAAAAGGTAAGTTTGAAGGATTAAATGTATGTGGAGGAACTAAAAATGAAGCAACTGCACAAAAAGAAATGTGTGCAACAGATGGAAAGTATTTTAGTTATGAATATCTTGATGCTGTACAAATTGCAGAAATAATAGATGTAAGTAAGTGTACAGCATATTTAAATGAATTATATCCTAATACAGACACTTGTCCTACATGTGAGGAAGATAATAGTGCATTATGTAATGGAACATTTGAAGGGTATACAATTAGTGCTGCAGTTAATGATGATGTAATTCCATTTAGTGATTTCGAAGAAGCAGGACTAGATGTGAAATTGAAGAGTGTAGTAGTAGAAGACATAAGTAAGTGTACAACATATTTTAATGAAAAAGCTTGTGCTTCTGCTAATGATGAGGAAAAAGCTTCATGTGAGGAATTTTATGCACAAATATGTAATGGAACATTTGAAGGGTATACAATTAGTGATGCAGTTAATGAAGGTGTAATTCCATCAACAGATTATGAAGAAGCAGGATTAAAAATGTCTAATGCACATATCTCAATAACAGGTTATAACATTAAAGGAGGACTTGATGTAGTAATTCCTAGTACAATAGATGGCTATACTGTTACGGGAATTTCTAAAAATGCATTTACTCCTAGTGGAATAATTCCAGACTTAATATCAAATAATAAAAAATATTATACAAGTAATTTATTAAATAACAAGACTAAATGTCAAGTTGTACAACTAACGGTTCCACATGGTTTAGGCATTAAGAGTGTTGTTATACCAAATAGTGTAACAACAATAGGTGAAAGTGCGTTTTTTTATAATGAATTAACTGAGATAACAATTCCAAGTAGTGTAACAACAATAGGTGAAAGTGCGTTTTTTTATAATGAATTAACTGAGATAACAATTCCAAGTAGTGTTACTTCAGTAGGACAAGATGCTTTTGCTGATAATCCTCTTTCTAAAGTAGAGTTAAGTAACCCTAATATTGAATTAGGTAATTGTGCATTTAACCGTAAAGAAAATATTTCAACACATAATATACCTGATACTTATGAATGCTATTATAGTTAAGTTTATAAAAAATTATATCTAATTGATATAATTTTTTTAAAAAAAAGGATAGAAGTATCTATCCAATTATATATGGGTCTAATTGTGTACCTGAACCAGATATGTATATTACATCATTTTTAAGTGCTAGAACAGGTCTTATTGCGCCTCTTATGTATGTATCTCTTGCAAATATTCCTTCATCTTTATCAATAAAGTATGCTTGATATGTGTTGTTACTATATGCATTTATTGTCCATCCATCTAGGTTAAGATAGTTGTAATTTCTGCAATTTATTGTATTAGAGTTATTACAATTATCATCTAAACTAGCGTTAATGTAGTCATTAACTGTTAGAGTAGATATTCTTGAGTTATAGTTTTCTGTGCATGTATTTGTATTTGATTCTAAATCAATTTTATCTATGCATGTATTAAATTTTGTAGTTCTTGCAATTCTTTCTGCTGTGAATTTTTCTATATTATTTTCAAGTGCAAAATATGAATCTAAAAATTCTTTTATTCTTGATTTTTCATTACCTAAGAAGTTATTAATACCTCTATCTCTATCAACATCTTTATTATATCTATCATCCCATTCATTATATTTTACATAGATATCACTATATATAATTTTGATATTATTAAATTCATCAAGTCCAATAACTCTCCATAAACTATCAGCAAATTTAACATAGTTATTTGGATTTTCTCCTCTAAATATAAATTTACCATTTACATTATAAAGCCCACTTCCAGAAGTAGTCATACTTGCTGTTAATTTACTCATAAGTGATGCACTATTATTTGTATTACTATTATCTGTACATTTAATAAATGGGGTATAGCTATAACTTCCATTCATATTAGTTACTACTACATAACTAGGACAAGTTGAAGTTTTATCACTACTTATATATCCATTCATTACTAATGTTTGTAATTGAATTGTAACTGAATCATAATTTTCTTTTGGTAATTGTGCAGGATTTTTTTGATAATAATTTTGTGCAGCAGTTGCTAATTCTTGAGTAGTTAATGTTTTACTTTTACCACTTGCAAATATAATTGCAACAACAATAATTACTATAACTAATAATATAACTCCTATAAATACTTTAAACATTTTATTTTCTAATAAATCTTTCATTTCTTCACCTCTACTTAAGATTATAACATATTTTCTTTATTATTTGTCAACAAACCTATATAAATTAAATGATGGTTTGTTAAAAAATCTAAAATTTAATACACTATTTCCAATACCACCTGAAATATATAAATTAGTATTATCTATTTTATAGTATGGATCATAATAATTTTTTGCCATTTCTGGTGTAATTATTTTACCAATAATAGGTAGTCTTACTTGTCCATTATGTGAATGTCCTGAAAGCACTAAATCAAAATTATATTTAAGTATATTATCAATTTCATCAGGATAGTGCATTAAAAATATTTTATAGTCATAATTATTTAAATTAATATTTTCTATTATATCATTACTTATTGTTTCATCAATATTCATACCACCTATAAATAGTGTTTTATTATCCTTTGAATATATAACTTCATAGTCTTTATTTAATGATTTAAATCCAGAATTTGTCATAATTGAATCATATGAATTATTAACTTTATCATGATTACCTTTTACATAGTATTTTCCATATGTTGCATTTATAGTTGATAAATATTTAGAAAGAATATCACTTAATTTACTTGTTACACTTGTATGTCTATCAACTAAATCACCAGTAAATACAACTATATCTGGTTTTGTTTTATTTATTTTTTCTACTAGATAAGAAAGTTTTTCTTCATCAACACTCATACCATAATGTAAGTCTGTAAAATGTACAACTTTAAGTCCATAAAATGAACTTAAATTATTATTTTTAATTTTATATTCTCTAACTCTTATCCCACTAGTGCTTATAAATCTCATATAAAGTAGTAATAAAATTATATTTATAATTATTCCAAATATTATTTTCCATTTTAATTTTAGTTTATATTTTTTCATAAAGTCCTCACATTCTAATTAAGTAAGATATCATTAATAGAGTATTATGCATAAAATGTATTGATATGCTTGAGAATATTGTATTACTTTCTAAATACATATACATAAATACACTTCCAAATATTCCATAAGGAAAGATATATAGTAAATCAGTAATATTTTGATATGTACCAAGTACATGCGCTCCACCAAATAAAATACCACTCATAACTATTGCAACCCATTTCTTATTAAATATTTTACCAACAGTTTTTCTATACGCCAATTCTTCTCCTATTGGAGCACATAAACATGCTGTAAATATTGAATAAATTGGTAATATATCTGCTATATCTCTTACTGCTTGTTCATTATTTGATATTTCACTATTTGTAAAAAAAGTTATTATTGTATTAGATATAGTCATAAGTATTAATCCTAATAGCCATAGTCTTATATATTTATCAAAATTATCTTTAAATGTTTCTTTATTAATAATAAATTCTTTTTTTAAATCTTTTCTATATATAATTATTAAAAATAATATAGGTATTACATCCATAAGAATAAGTATTAATAGTATCAAATATATATTTAACTTAGATATATCTAAATTAAATAAACGAATTATAATATTAAATATATATGGAAAATAATAATAAATTAAAAATATAATTATATATTTAATTGAATTTTTTATTTTATCTTTCATGATGCCTCCTTATATCAATTATAGCACATCCTTTATATTATTTTTTAATAAAAGAATTATTTTACTTGTAAAGTTTATAATAGTTCTTATTTTTACTCAGTAAAATAGAATAAATTTTGCAGATAGAAGGAAAATCATATAAAAAAGAAGAAAATATATATTTCATAACAAAATTAGTTTTTTTCTTCTTTTTAA
>CAZKUP010000091.1:0-4197 GCA_964555985.1 uncultured Clostridium sp.
AAATCTATAAATAAGTTAATTAATATTAGTAATAGGTTGTTTAAGAATATTGTTGTTTTGGTATTTTTAATATCTATTTATATAATTTTACTTATGATAAATAGGCTTGAGATTTTAGTTGTTATTAAAACTATTATTAGTTTATTATCTCCTTTGTTTATAGGTATTGCTATTTCATGGCTTTTAAGACCTATTGTTAATTATTTTGAAAGGGTTGGTATTAATAGAATAGTTTCTTTAGTGTTTGTGTATCTTTTTCTTTTGTTTTTTATTTATGTTTTAATAGTTACTTTTATTCCAAGATTTATAAAGGAAGTATCTTTGTTTATATCTATTTTTCCTAGTATTATTGATGATTTAGGTAAAAAAATAAGTATTGTTAATGTAATTACTTCTAATTATTCTATTGATTCAATTATTTTAGATATTAGTAAGAAAATACCTATTACTTTTGTGAATGTTTTTAAAGTTATATCTAATATATTATTAGGTTTTATAATAGGTTTTTATTTACTTATTTCTAATAGTATTGTAACTATTAAAAGAGAATTTAAAAAAGATACTTATGAGTTAATTTTAAAGATTAATAGTATATTAAGAACTTATGTTAAAGTATCCTTTTTTAGTAGTTTTATTGTATTTATTTTATGTTTTATTATTTTTAAAATTATTTCTCTTGAAAATGCTTTATTTTATGCATTTATTTGTGGTCTTACTAATTTTATTCCTATAATTGGTCCTTATATTGGAGGTGTGATTCCATGTATTGTTGGTTTTACTAAAAGTATTACTTTTGGTATTGTAGTTATTTTAATTTTATTTATTATTCAAACAATTGAAGGAAATATTATAACTCCTATTATTATGAGTAAAAGTATAAATATACATCCTATATTATCTATATTAGGTTTTCTAATATTTGGTTATTTTTTAGGTATTTTTGGTATTATTTTTGCAATTCCTTTAGTGGCAAGTGTTAAGGAAATATATTATTATTTGTTAAAAAGATATAAAAGTTATAATAGAAATTTAGTTAAATAAAAATATCTATAAAGATATTTTTACATCATATGCATAGCATTTGGATATATATTTTGATTATAAGCATCAGGTAAACTAGTATTATAGTTTGAATAATCTGTTGCCCCTTCTAATTTAGATACCCTTTGTTCTAATCTTTTAACACTTCTTTCTAATGCACTAACTCTATTATCAAGTTCATTTGGCACGAAAGGGATATTCATATTTGGAGTATATTCACCATTTGGAAATGGCATATACATATAATTATTTCTATTTTTCAAAATTTCACCTAAAATCCTTTCAATAAAGTATATGCAAAAGGGAAAAATTTGTTATAATATGTATGAGGTAAATTTATGAGATTAAGAAAAATTAAGAATGAAAATGAAATATTAAATAATTCAAAATATTTAATTAATAATCCAAAAGACTATTTTGGAAAGTGGAAAAAAGTATTTGGTAATGATAATGAAATTCATATTGAAGTAGGAATGGGTAAGGGTAATTTTATACTTAATAATGCACTTAGGAATAAGAATATTAATTATATTGGAATAGAAAAGTATTCTCAAGCAATAGTAAGAGCAATTAAGAAAATTGATAAATATGATTTACCTAATTTAAAATTAATTGTTTTAGATGCAACTGAATTAAATCTTGTATTTAATAAAGAAATAGATATTATGTATTTAAATTTTTCAGATCCATGGCCAAAAGATAGACATGAGAAAAGAAGGCTTACATATAGGAGTTTTTTAGAGAAATATGATGATATATTTAAGGGTGATAAAGTTATTATTCAAAAAACAGATAATAGAAAATTATTTGAATATTCTATTAAGTCTTTAAGTAATTATGGCTATAATATAGAAGAAATATCATTAGATTTGCATAAGGATGAATCTAATGTAATAACTACTGAGTATGAAGAGAAATTTATGAAAATAGGTCCAATTTATAAAGCTATTTATCGAAAAAAATAATCTAAGCAATAGTAGCAAACATATGTTTGATGTGGGTAAAAATTGAAGATATTTGTGAATAAACAAAAATAATTGTAATTTTTATTGCCACATGGTATAATTAGATAAGAGTAGGTGAACATATGAGGAAATTATTAGTTCTTATATTATGTTTATTTGTTCTAACAGGTTGTAATAATACAATTAATGTTAATAATTTAGATAGTGTTTTTGATGTGTTTTTGGAAGATACAACTCATCTTGTTAATAATTATTCAGTGGGATATAAGTATTATGTTCCATCTGGTGTAAGGGTTATTAGTAGTGATAATTATAATGAAAAATTATATTATAATGGATATTATTATTATTTATATGTAGATGTTTCTAGTTATTACTATAAATCTGATTTAGAGTATACAGTTGATTCTAGTTTATATTTTTCTAAAAAATTAGACTATAATGGAATTAGTGGTTATGCATTTGTTGAAAAGGTTGATGATTTGTATAGAGTAGAAGTATATTATAATTATGCTAAAATTGAAACATTTGTTGATTATGATTCTTTAGGGCAAAATATGATTAATATATGTTATATTTTAAATTCAATTAAGTTTAATGATTCTGTAATAGAAGTGGAATTAGGCACTGAAGGTGATCTTTTAAAAGAAGAAATATATGATTTTTATACACCTAGAAAAGAAGGTAATTTTATTGATTATATTAATAAATATGATGATTATGAAGATACAGTAAAAGATGAAAATAATATTGGAAATGAAGGGAACGATTAAAATGGGATTATTTGATAAGTTAAAAAATGTATTTATAGAAGAAGATGAAGAGGAATTTGAAAGAGATATAGTAAAAAAGGAAGAGGTGAGGGTTGAAGCACCTAAGATAGAAGAGGTTAAGGTAAAAGAAGAACTTGTTAGTGTTGAAAATACTTTTAGTGATAGAGAATTATTAGATAATAATGAGAAGTTTAAATTTCCAATAATTTTTGAAGATGATGATTTTAAAGAAGAAAGAAAAAGAACAAAGAGTATAAATGTTTTAGAAAGAGAGCATACTAAGTATGAACCTGAAGTAAAAAAAGAGGTTAAGACTACTAAAAAGACATTTAAACCATCTCCTGTTATATCTCCTGTGTATGGGGTTTTGGATAAGAATTATTCTAAGGATGATATTTCTTCTAAGGATAGTTTAAATTATGAAGATAAGGTTGATATTGATTATGTGATTAATAAAGCTTATGGAGAGGTTAAAACTAGGGAAGAAAAACATAAGAATATTGAAAATGAAGATACTTTGGTATTTAAGGAAACTTCTGCTAGTATAAATGTTACTAAGGAAATACCAGTAGAGGAAATTGATGATAAGATTAAATCAATTGATGAGTTGTTAAAGAATACTACTGATGATGATTTTTATTCTTTAGTTGATAGTATGTATAAAGATGAAGGAGATGATATTTAGTGACAACTATTGAAGTATTACAAATTGCTCTTCCATTAATTTTGTATTTAACTGCTATTATACTTTTGACATTTTTGATTGTTTTATGCATAAAATTAATTAAAACAATGAATAAAGTTGATAGAATTATTGAAGATGTTGATAAAAAGGTTAAGTCTTTGGATGGAGTATTTAGTTTAATAGATTTTTGTACTGATAAAATATCTCATCTTACAAACAGTCTTGTAGATAGGCTTACTAATTTAGTAATAGGTTTTGGTAAAAAGAAATATAATAATAAGGAGGATAATGAAAATGAGTAAGAAAAGTAAAAAAGGATTTTTAGGAGGTGCTTTATTAGGTCTTGGATTAGGATTTTTATTCGCACCAAAAAGTGGTGAGGAATTAAGAAGAGATTTATCTAATAAAATTAAGGATTTATTAGATGATATTAAGAATGTTGATTCAAAGGAAGTAAAAGAAAAGCTTGAATCTAAATTAAAAGAAATAGAAGATGGAATAAAAGATTTAGATAAAGAAAAGGTAATAGAAGTTGCTAAAGAGAAAAGTGAAGTATTAAAAAATAAAATAGAAGAATTAATAGAAATGGCAAAAGAATCAGGTAAACCTGTAATAGAGGATGCTTGTGTTTCTATTAAAAAGGAATTAGCAAAAGTTACTAAAAATGTTTTAGAAAAATTGGAGAAATAATTGACAATTTAAGTTAATTAAAATATACTATACAAATAATTGA
>CAZKUP010000092.1:0-4176 GCA_964555985.1 uncultured Clostridium sp.
TAATATTATATGCAATTATAATATTATAATACATAAAAATATAAATTTTAATAAAATTACTTAAACATCGTAAAATTAAACTGTTGTTGTATTTACATTTTCTAATTTAAGTTGTGATATTTCATTAGGATTTAATGTTTTATGATTTGCTTTATCCTCAAAATATTCTTTGATAAGTACTAAATTACTAGTATTATTTCCATTATTTTGCATATCGTTAATAATAGATAATGTGCCTGATTCTTGGTAGCAGGAAAGTGTTACTTTACTTTTTCTTAATGAACAATAGAAATAAAATTGTCTTTTTTTTTATTTTTTTCTTAAATATTTACAATTCATAATTATACTCTAAAAATACTCTGAAATATAAAAATATACATACTATTTATAATTGCATTTAACTTCTTTCTCCGCAACCAAAAAGTTTATTAATCCATTCTATGGATTTTTTTTTATACATATGTTAATATAAACTTGAGGTGTTATTTATGAATGAAGAAATTAGAAAATTTAATTTAGAAATTGCTTTAAAAGCTGATAATTCTATTAGTTTAAAAGAATTATTAAATTTATATGATATTGATAATATTGAATTTATATATACAAATATTTTTTGTGATAAGTTATGTGATAAGAAAAAGATGATAAACAAAATATATAAAGAGTTAACTTGTAAACAAGGACTTTGCAATATTATAAGTAATTTTATTCAAAAAGAATTTGATGAATTAAAAGAATTAATAAGAAATAATGGAGATATTACTAATTCGTATGTTAAAATATATGATTATTGTTTCTTAGAAAGGAATGGTATTGCATATAAGATTAATTGTAATGATGAACTTCATATTATTATTCCAAAAGAGATTCTTGATGTACTTAATAATATGAATATTAATGAAAATTATAAGCAAGTAAGAGAAAATACTAAGGTATTTGAGTTGTTAAATAGTTGCATAAATTTATATGGTGCGATTGAAAAAGATAAATTTTTTGAGTTATGCAATAAGTATTATGGAATTATTGAGGATGATATTAATTTTAAATCATTGTTTATAAATCATATTAATTTTAATTTTAGATTATCTAGTATAAATGATAGTGACTATTATTTTTTTAAGAAAGATGATTTATTGGATGAGGATTTTGAAAATATAAAGTTATTAACTAGATTAACAGATACTTTATTTGATTTTGGTTATAAAGAAATAGAATTAGATGAGTTATTAAAATATAACGATTTATTTTATGCAGAAAGCACTAAAGGTACAGAAGAGTTTATTGATTATTTTGTTAGTAAAAATGTATCAAAAGAAACTGCTGAATCTATAATTGAGCATATTATAAATACTTTTAGAAGAGATTATTATGATGGAATTATATTTTTAAAAGAAATATTTGATGATGAAAAAATAGAGATTAATAAAGATAATTTAGATGAAATAATGTTTTTAGTAAATAAGTGTATAAATGAGGTTCCTCTTTGGGGTAATAGGGGATGGACTAATAATGAGATTGTATTAAATAAAATATTTTTTAAATAAAATATAATGCTTTTTTGTTATAAGTTTGATATAATTAAATAGTAGTGGAGGATTGTATGGAAAATATATTTCAAAATAAAAAAGTTATGGCAATAATAGGAATTATTATTGTGCTTATTTCAGTTGGGTTTATTGGTTTTACTCTATTTGATTCAAATGATTCAAAAAAAGAAGAAGATAAGAAAGAACAAGAAAGTGAAAATGTTAATAATGAAGTTGACAATATTGATGAGAATTTAAAAGATTTGAAAATAGTTGATGTCAATTCAAATTCTAGGCCTGTTGCAGTTATGATTAATAATTTAAATGCTGCTAGATCTTATCAATCAGGACTTCAAGATGCATATGTTGTATATGAAATAATTGTTGAAGATGGAATTACTAGAATGATGGCATTATTTAAAGATAAAGATACTTCAAGAATTGGTTCTGTTAGAAGTTCTAGACATTATTTTTTAGATTATGCTCTTGAAAATGATGCAATTTATGTTCATTTTGGTTGGAGTCCACAAGCAGAGTCAGATATATCTAGTTTATCTATAAATAATGTTAATGGACTTGATGATGATGCTTTTTGGAGAGAATCATCTCTTCCTGTTGCATATGAGCATACTGCATTTACAAGTATAGATAAAATAATGAGTGTTGCTAAAAATAAGGGTTATAAAACAACTACTAATAAAGATTTATTATTAAATTATACAACTGATGAAGTTGATTTATCTAAGAATAGTGATAGTTCTTCTGCAAATAGTGTTGATATTAAATATTCTAATTATGTTACAACAAGTTATGTATATAATAAGAATGAAAAATTATATTATAGAAGTGTAAATAATAAGGCACATACTGATTATGTGACTAAGAAACAATTTACTACTAAAAATATAATTATTGCATATGTTAGTAATGATGATGTTGCTGGTGACACATCTGGCAGACAAAATTTAAATAATATTGGAACAGGTACAGGTTTTTATATTACAAATGGTTCTTGTGTTCCAATTACATGGGAAAAGAAGACAAGATCTTCTCAAACAATTTATAAGTATAAAGATGGTACAGAAATAAATGTTAGTGATGGAAATACATTTATTCAAATTGCACCTAAGAATAGCGCTAAAATAAAATAAGGAGGTTTTATGCTAGCAGGACTTCTAATTGGTATGGGTATAGTGTTACCTGGTGTTAGTGGTGGAGTTATTGCTGTAATACTTAATGTTTATGATAAAATAATATTTTCTGTTAATAATTTTTTTGAAAATAAAAAGGAAAATGGGATATTTTTAGCAAAAATAATTGTATCTATTATTATTGGTGCAATTATTTCTGCTAAATTATTAACTTATTTTTTTGATAAATATTTAGTAGAAATGAGTTATTTATTTATTGGACTTGTTTTAGGAACAATACCTTTGATAGTTAAAACATATAAAGAAAAAAGTGACAAGCAATTAAATTATTTAGTTATTATAGTAGTTATGCTACTTTCTGCTTTATTGTCCATATTTTTAAATGGTGATGTTATAAGTACCGAGAAATCATTTTTTAATTTATTTTTATCAGGAGTATTATTTATTCTTGGTAAAGTTGTTCCTGGACTTAGTAGTTCTGTTTTACTTACAATGATAGGAAGATATGATTTATTACTTAGTGTATTTTCAAATCCTCTTGAGTTTTTAACATCTAATTTTAGTGATTTTATCATTATATTATTTGGTATATTAATTGGTTTTATTGTATCAATGAAAATAATAACTTATTTATTAAAAAATTATTATTCATTAACTTATAGTGTTATTATTGGATTTGTAATAGGTTCAGTTGTGTCTTTATATCCAAATGAGGTATCATTTATAGGCATTATGTTCTTTTTAATAGGATTAATTTTATCATTTGGTATACCTCTTTTAAAAAAATAACACAAAAATTAAATAAAGTATTGACAAATTGCTACTTAAATTGATATACTTAAGTAGCAATTGTTAATTTGGTTCTATGGTGTAGTTGGTTAACACGCCTGCCTGTCACGCAGGAGATCGCGGGTTCGAGTCCCGTTGGAACCGCCATTATGGCTCTGTAGCTCAGTCGGTAGAGCAGGGGACTGAAAATCCCCGTGTCGTTGGTTCGATTCCAATCGGAGCCACCATAGTGAAATTAATCGCCCATTATAATATGCGCCCATAGCTCAACTGGATAGAGCGTTTGACTACGGATCAAAAGGTTATGGGTTCGACTCCTATTGGGCGCGCCATAACGGGAAATAGCACAACTTGGTAGTGCGCGTGGTTTGGGACCATGAGGTTGCAGGTTCAAATCCTGTTTTCCCGACCATTGTGAGTTTATGCCTTATTTTTATAAGGCTTTTTATTTTGCTTGGTCTTGTTTGTTATATTAAATAAAATTAAAAACATGCTATTTTTATAAAAATTGCATGTTTTTCTATTTATGCAGTAGGTCCTGTAGGTCCTTGAGGTATTGTTAAGTTTAAAACAAAGTTTGGCGATGTACCAGTAATTGTTGCTGCTGCACTAGTACCTGGTTCACCAGTAGTAACTGTTCCAATAGTTAATGTTGGAGCATCTCCTGTAGGCCCAGTAGGTCCCGCAGGTCCTGTAGGCCCAGTAGGTCC
>CAZKUP010000093.1:0-4149 GCA_964555985.1 uncultured Clostridium sp.
TTATAATAATTATAACAAGAAATCATTGCGAAGAAAATTCATTCTATTTTACTGTTTTTGAATTTTTGTTCTTGAAAAATAATTTGTTTTTTGTTAAAATGAATCATGTAAGACGAGTTGCTTTAAAAAGTGTAAATCCAGTTTTGGGTTTGCACTTTTTCTCTCTTATAAAGGAGGATTTATGTTAGAAAAAGAGCAAAATAAGATGGCTATTGCGCCTATGAATAAGTTGTTTTGGAAAATGGGACTTCCTATGATAATATCAATGGTATTACAAGCTTTATATAATGTTGTTGATAGTATTTTTGTTTCTAATATCAAAAGTATTGGACCAATTGCTAATCAAGCACTTACATATGCATTTCCTATTCAAATAATGATTATAGCAATAGGTGTTGGAACAGGTGTTGGAATAAATGCACTATTATCTAAAAGTTTAGGAGAAAATAATAAAGAAAAGGTAAATAAAGTAGCAGGTAATGGTATATTTTTAAGTTTATGTATTTATATAGTATTTCTGTTATTTGGTTTATTTTGTTCAGAAAAGTTTATTTCATTATTTACAAATGACTATAAAATAATAAAAATGGGCACATCATATTTAAAAATATGCACTTGTTTATCTTTAGGGTCAATTGGTTATACAGTATATGAAAGATTTTTGCAAGCAACAGGTAAAACTATGCTTTCTACTATTTCACAAATAGCTGGAGCCTTAACTAATATTATATTGGATTATATATTTATTTATCCACTTAATATGGGTGTAGAAGGTGCGGCATTAGCAACTGTAATTGGACAATTTGTTTCATTATTTATTGCAATGTATTTTCATTATAAAATGAATAAAGAAATAGATGGAAATATAAAATATATAAAACCAAATTATAATTTAATCAAATCTATTTATAGTATTGGAATAAGTGCTTCTTTAATGCAAGCATTACTTGCTGTTATGATGGCAGGAATGAATGCAATTTTAGGACTTGCTAATGCAAATCAAACAGTTTTAATTGGATCATTTGGAATATATTATAAAATACAACAAATTGCATTATTTTCATCTTTTGGACTATCTAATACAATAATATCTATATTATCTTTTAACTTTGGAATGAAAGATAAAGATAGAATAGATGATTGTATAAAATATGGTATTAAAGACACGATAATAGTTACTTTTATACTAACTATATTATTTGAAATATTTGCATATCCATTATCAAATTTATTTGGTTTAACTAGTTCTTCATCTAAAGAAATAATAGAAGTTTGTACAATTGCACTTAGAATATCAAGTATTGGTTTTATTTTTATGGGTATTTCTGTTTCTATTCAAGGAATATTGCAATCTATTAATTATGCATTAAGACCATTAATAATATCTTTATTAAGACTTATTATCTTTGTTTTTCCTATTGCGTATTTATTTACATTATCAAATAATGTTACTAGTATTGTATGGTGGACTTTTCCGATTTCAGAATTATTAACTTCAATTATATCTATATTTATATTAAAAGATTCTTATAATAAGAAAATAAAAGTTATAAAAGCTGCTAAAACAACTAATAATTTAATTATTTCTATTTCTAGAGAACATGGTACGAATGGTAAAGAAATTGGAAGAATGGTTGCAAAAAGCTTGAATATTGCATTCTATGATAAAGAAGAAATAAAAGAGTTTGCAATAAAAAATAATATGGAAAATATAAACTATTCACAAGAAGAATTATATGATAAATATTTGTCATTAGATGTGAAAAGGGACGCTATTATTAATCAAGCAAAAGTAATAAAAGAAATATCGAAGCAAGGTAGTGCAGTAATAGTTGGAAGAAGTGCAGATTATATATTAAAAGATAATTCTAATTTAGTAAAAATATTTATATATGCTAAAATGGAATATAAAGTAAAAAACATTATGAAAAAATATCATGATAATGAAAAGAGTGCTAAAAATAGAGTAATATCATCTGATAAAAATAGAGCTAAATACTATAGTGTTATTGCAAATAAAACATGGGGAGATAAAAATAATTATGATTTGTGTATAGATTCATCTATAGGAATAGAATCTGTTGTAGAACTAATATGTAGTTATGTAAAAAATAAGACCTAAAAAAAGGTCTTATTTATTTTTATACTCACTTGTTATTATTTCATTTATTTCTTCAGGACTTTCTTTGCATCCATTATTTAACCATTTTTTTATTACTGCATTTAATCCATTTCTAAAAAATTCTATATGATAATCTATGTTTTTATTATTATAATATTTTTCTGCTAAATCTATATGATAATTATTAGTAGTATCTGGACAGATTGCTTCTAATTTAAAATAAATCTTAAAAAATTCTTGATTATCTTTTATATATTTAAACATAGCTAAATAACTGTCTGAATCCATTTTAGAATTTCTTTTTTTATGAAAATCACTAAATTCTTCTTTCATTTTTATTTTAATTTTATTAGCTAAATCATATATATCAGTATAATTTGCATAAAATGTAGATCTATTTAAATTAGCAAGTTTACATATATAAGAAATAGTTATATTTTCTATATCTTTCTTTTTAATTAGTTCTAAAAATATTTTCTCTATTTTCTCTGTTGATTTCTTTTTATTCATAACTCTTCCTAGCCCAACAAATATTAAATATTGTTGATTGTTTTTCTTTATTTATATATATTATAATTTAAATATAGAAAAAAACAAGGAGGATACATGAAAAAAGAAACATTATTAGAAATTATTTTAGGTACAATTGGAGGAATAATATTTGCAATAGGAATGTGTATGTGTCTTATTCCTGAATGGGATATGCTTATAGCAGGTATTATTGTTTCAGTAATAGGTTTAATAATATTATTATGCATAATACCTGTATATAGAAAAGATCATCCTAGAAAAAAGAAAAACAAAGAAATAGATTATGGAATAATTGCTACATGGATAATAGGAGTAGTAGGAGCATTAGTAATGGGATTTGGAATGAGTAAGATAATGGTATTAAATAAAACAAAAATAGATATGATTATTGGACTTATAACAGGTGTAATTGGTCTTATAGTATGTGTACTAAATTATCCAATATATTCTTATATTAAAGGCAATAAATAATTATATTTATGAAAAAAAATATAAAAAAAATATTAAATCCAAAAGATACAATTATAATATTATCTATACTAAATATAAGTATTTCACTTTTCTATCTTATATACTTTAAAAAATTTGGAACACCATTATCATATGTATTATATCTACTAATGACATATTCATTAATAGTAATATCAATAAAAACTTATAAGATAATAAAAAAGAAAATAGATAAAATTATAGATAATAATAAATATCTAAAAAAATATAAAAATGATGATAAATTAAAATATAGAATAACATTAGTAATATCACTTATTATAAATATAATTTATGCATTATTTAAATTATTTTTTGGGATATACTATAAATCACTTTGGTTTATAAGCTTTGCATTTTATTATTTTTTACTAGTGTATTTAAAAAGTAATATTATAAAAGAAGAATTAAAACATAATGTTAGCTTAGAAAAAGAATATATTAAATATAGATATATCGCAATAATAATATTATTTATAAATGTATTTTTAACAATGATAATACTTATAATAGTTAATGAAAAAATATTTATAATATATCCTAGCTTTTTAGCAATAACAGTTGCAGTATATACATTTTATTTAATATTTATTTCAATTTACAATTTAATAAAATATAGAAAATATAAAAGCCCACTAGTATCATCATCCAAAATAATAAATGTAATAACAAGCTTAGTATCACTTATCTCACTAGAAATAATACTCATTCCAACATACGGAAATGATATGAACTTCTATGAAATAATGATTATGTCAACAGGCACAGGAATTGCAATAATAATATTTATAATCTCATTATATATGATTATAAAAGCAACAGAGTGGTTAAATAATAATAAAAAAGCTTAATGCTTTTTTTATTTGCAAATTAATTTATACAAATAATATCCCTTTATAATATAAGGAATATTGATAAAAAAATAGGATAAAATAATTTGCAAATAAAAAGTTTATCTCTTATGAACAATTTTACTGATATTATATAAATGACATGTTATTATTCTC
>CAZKUP010000094.1:0-4094 GCA_964555985.1 uncultured Clostridium sp.
TGAAAATTTTTGGTTTTTTTTCACTTTTTTACACTTCTTTACACTATTTTAGTTTTTTATTAATAACAATTATTATCCATATAGGTATAATTAATATTAATGCTACAAATATATATTCATACATGTTTTTATTTGATTCTAAAAAAGTATTATCTACTATTATTCTATTTACATCTACTATTTTAGATGGTAATACATCTTCTATGTGTTCTGTATAGAAGTAGTTATTCTCTTTTAGTTCTACCATGAAGTATCTACATGTTTTTGTATTTTTTAATGTATTACTTCTTCCTTCAAATTTTATCCAAGTGGGGTCTAGTCCATACCATTTATCATCTAGGTAAATGTTTAACCATTCATGTCCTAATCCTGCTTTTGTATATCCACTTACTAGGTATGATTTTATTCCTACTTTGTTTAGTAGTTTATTAGTAAGTATTGCATAGTGATAGCAAACGCCTTTTCCACTTAGACTTTTTAGAAGGCTATTGAAATTTATATCATCGTATTTGCAATTACCATTTACTCCGCATTCATCATCATATTCTATATTATCAACAACGAATAAAGTTATTTTTCTTATTTTTTCTATATCTGATAAATTATCTAGTTCTAAGTTGTTTATTATTTCATCTAATTTTTTAGTTATTTCTTCTCCATTTAAATACATATATTTACTTTCATCATAGTTTGTGCCTGTAATATTGTTTTTTCTTATAAATTCTAGTACTTTATTATTTATAAGGTCTTCGTTTGAAGAGAAATTTAATTTTTTTAATTTAGGTAAATTAGTAATTGGCTCCATACTTCTTAAATTAGATATACTTGATAAATTAACTTCTTCTAGTGATATTACATCTTTTAGGGTATAAATACTTGTTATATAGCTTCCTTCTAAATCTAATTTTTTTAGGTTTGAATTTGCTAAATAACTAAAATTATCATTTACTACATATGAACTTATTATATTCATTTCTATTATATTTGGATTATTTATTTTAGATAAGTCTACTCTACTATAATATATAGTTATTTTTTCTAGTTTTTTTAGGTTGTTTATAAAACTTATATCTTCTATGTTAACATTTTTTATATATATTTCTTTTAAATTAACTAAGTTATTTATTTTATCTATATTATCAAGTGATGTTATTTCTATATATGTATATAGTTCATAGTTATCATTTATATTATCAATATTAACTTCTAGTGAATATACTTTTATTGTAAATAATAATAGTATTAAAAGTAATATTTTTTTCATTATGGTGTAATCCTATTAGGTCCTCTAAATAGGAACATTGTTTCTTTTAAATTAGGCATTCCAAGAAGTAACATAGTCATTCTATCTATTCCAAGTGCAAATCCACCGTGTGGAGGACATCCATATTTAAAGAATTCTAAGTAGAATTTAACATCTTCTCCTAATCCTTTTTCTTCTGCTTGTGATTTTAATATTTCGTATCTATGTTCTCTTTGTGCACCTGTTGTAATTTCTACACCTTTCCATATTAAGTCATATCCTTGTGGAATACCATCTTTTCTCATATGATAAAATGCTCTTTTCTTTGAAGAAAAGTCTGTTACAAATATAAATTCATGTCCATATTCTTCCATAGCGTATTTACTTGTTAATTTTTCAGTTTCTGCATTCATATCTCCAATATCTTCTGTTGGAATATTATAATTATATCTTTTTTCTAGTTCTTTATATAAATCATTTAATTTGATTCTTGGAAATGGTCTTGTTGGAATGACTACTTCTTGATTAAACATTTCTTTAATTTTTTCTCCATATTTTTCTTTTACTTTAGTAAGACCACTTATAATTAATTCTTCTTCTAAATCCATTACATCTGTATATGAATCTATATAACTAAATTCTATATCAAATGATGTAAATTCAGTTGTATGTCTATTAGTATTAGAATTTTCTGCTCTAAATGCTGGTGCGACTTCAAATATTCTTTCAAAACCTGATGACATTGCCATTTGTTTATAAAATTGTGGACTTTGAGCAAGATATGCTTTATCATTAAAATATTTTACTTCAAATACATCTGAACCACTTTCACTTGCCGCACCTATTAATTTAGGCGTATGAATTTCAGTAAATTCATTTTTATATAAAAATTCTCTCATTCCTTCTACAAAACAACTTTGTATTTTAAACATCATTACATTTTTTTCATTTCTTAAATCTAGAAATCTATAATCTAATCTAGTATCTAATAAACTACTTTTATTATCTTTAAAATTAATAGGTATTTCATTTTCACTCTTACTTGTAACTATTATATTAGTAGGTATTACTTCCATTCCATTTAATTTTACTTTAGGACTTTCTAATAATGTTCCTTCTACAGTAACTGTACTTTCTAATGTTAAAGAAGATACGATAGAATTTAATTCTTTATTTTCTTCATTTTTTTCAATAGTAACTTGTACTTTATCAGTTCTATCTCTAAGTACTAAAAATTGTACATATTGTAAATCTCTTAAATTATCTATAAATCCTTTTAATACTACTTTTTCATTATAATGATTTTTTAAATCACAAAAATTTAATTTATTCATAACTCTCCTTTATAAATGATATAATATCATTTTCTTTAATTTTATATTCTTCTTTTGTTTTATTATTTTTTACTGTTAAAATATTTGTTTCTTTTTCATCATTTCCAATAATAATTACATATTTTGAATTATTATTATCACATTCTTTAAATTGACCTTTTAAGTTTCTATTAGTAAAACACATATCACATTTTATATTATTATTTCTAAGATTATTTAATAATTTAAATGCATATTCTTTTTCATTTTCACTAATATAACATATATAAGCATCTATTTCTTTTCTTCCAAAGTCAATTTCCTCTTTTTCTAAAGCATTCATAAGTCTTTCAATACCCATTCCAAATCCCACCGAAGGATAATTAGGGCCACCTAAAGACTCAACTAAATTATTATATCTACCTCCACCACAAAGTACATTTTGACTACCAAAATCTTTTATTTCAGCAGTTATTTCAAATACAGTATGAGTATAATAATCTAATCCTCTTACTATTTTTGGATTTACTTCAAATGGAATATTAAGTATTTTTAAATATGATTTTACTTTATTAAAATATTCTTTTGACTCATCATTAAGATAATCTATCATAACTGGTGCATTTTTTATTATATCTTTTTCACTATCTACTTTACAATCAATTATTCTAAGTGGATTTTTATTAAATCTATTTTGGCAATCTTCACATAAGTCATTTATATGTGGTTTAAAATATTCAATTAAAGCATTTCTATAATTTTCTCTTGATTCAGCGTCCCCTAAAGAATTAATATTAACTTTTACACCTTTTAAACCAAGACTATTAAGTATTTTATATGCAATACTAATAATTTCAGCGTCACTTGCTGGATCAATGTTTCCAAATGATTCAAATCCAAATTGAAAGTGTTCTCTAAGACGACCTGATTGAGGTCTTTCATATCTAAACATTGGCATAAAATACCATACTTTATTCATACCATTGACATATAATTTATTTTCAATAATACTTCTAACTACCGCAGCTGTGCCTTCTGGTCTTAGAGTCATAAGTCTATCACTTCTATCTAAAAAATCATATGTTTCTTTTTGTACTATGTCAGTTGTTTCTCCAACACCTCTTTTAAATACTTCACTTTTTTCAAATGTTGGTGTTCTAAAATAATTATAATTATAATTTTTTGCAATATTTTCTACTATATTTTTAATATATAAAATATTTCTTCCAATATCATCATATACATCAATTGTTCCTTTTGGTCTTTGTATCATATATCCTCCCTTTAAAAATAAAAAGTGCACAAAATATAAGGGTTCATAAGAACGGTACCACCTTATTTCACATATGTGCACTTTAATTATAACGTAATTAACGATTTTATTATTACATGGATGTCATTCATAAATTATATATATTAGTTTACACCTTCCACTAACTCTCTTAAATATATTTATTTATTACTAATTCCAAAATAAAATATAATTTTATTATATACTAGTTATACTTGTTTTTCAAGATAAAATAGCTAAAAATTAA
>CAZKUP010000095.1:0-4079 GCA_964555985.1 uncultured Clostridium sp.
TTATAATAATTATAACAAGAAATCATTGCGAAGAAAATTCATTCTATTTTACTGTATTGACAAACAAATGTTTGACATGTTATAATTTTTTTGTGTTAAATAATGGTTTATGTCAAAATGAATAGGCATTTTTTTAAAATCATGATATAATGTTTATTGTAGAGGGTGAGAAAATGGCTAAGAAGAAAAAAAGAAAAGAAGAAACTGAAAATAAAAATCCTCATGGATTTGAGTTAACAGGACTTTTATGGATTTTAATATCAATAATTGGTTTTGGTGGTGAGGAAATTTTTGGACCTGTTGGTAAAATTCTTGCTAATTTTTGTATATTTTTAACTGGTTCTTTGTGGGTAATACCTTTAATATTTATATTTGTTATTGGAGCATATGGCCTTATAAAAAATGAAAAACCAGCTTTTATTTCGGTAAAGTTGAGTGGCTTATATCTTATAATTATTGGGTTGCTTGTTTTATGCCATGTAAGTTATGTTACTAATAATAATGAAAGTGTAACTCTTACTTTAGAACAAACAATTGAAAATATTTTAAATGTATTTTCTAATCATTTAGAACCAAATGGTGGTGGAATTATTGGAGCAATATTTTCTCTTTTGTTCGTTAAATTATTTTCGGTAAAAGGCACTTATATTGTATCTGGTTTTATAATTTTATGTGGATTAATTATTATGTTTAATGTTTCAATTGTTAATTTATTTAAATCATTGTTCTCAAAATTTAAAAACTTTAAATTCAAAAGAGAATTTAAAAAGCAAGGAATTACTGTTAATGTAGAAGAAGAGGATAGTGATGAGGGTGAGGATTTAACAAGTAAAAAAGTTATTTCAAGTATTGAAGAACTTACTAATACGGAAGAGGAAAAAGAAGAAGATACACCTGTAGAGGTTGTAAATTATAGTAATACTGTTGTTAATGATTATATTCTACCTGATTTTAGAACTCTTCTTAAAAAGGCAAATAAAGTCAATACTTCAGAAAATAAAAATGTTGTTAAAGCAAATGTTGAGAAATTAGAGAAAGTATTAAGTGATTTTGACATAGTGGGTAAGGTCGTAGAAATAAATATTGGACCTTCTATTACTCAGTATGAAATTGAATTAAAAAGTGGCACTAAAGTTAATAAAGTTTTAAGTATTCAAAGAGAAATTGCTTTATCTTTAGCAGCAAAGGATGTTAGAATGCAAGCACCAATTCCAGGAAAAAGTACAATTGGAATTGAACTTCCAAATAAAACAAGTGTTGGAGTTTCTTTAAGAGAAATTATGGAAGATATTCCTAAATCAATGGAGAATTCTAAATTAGCAGTAGCGCTTGGTAAAAATATTATGGGTAAAACTATGTTTATGGAAATAAATAAAACACCCCATCTTTTAGTAGCGGGTGCTACAGGAAGTGGTAAATCTGTTTGTATAAATTCTATAATAGTAACACTTCTTTTAAGAACTAGACCAAGTGAAGTAAAGATGGTACTTGTGGATCCTAAGAAGGTTGAAATGAGTATGTATAATGGAGTACCCCATTTATTAATGCCTGTGGTAACTGATCCTAAAAAAGCTTCTGTAGCACTTATGAAAATGGTATCCGAAATGGAAAGAAGATATAATTTGTTTGAGGAATCTAGAACAAAAAATATAGCTGATTATAATAAATATGTTGATGATAGAAGAAGAAATTTAAATGGTACGATGGAAAAACTTCCATATATAGTAATTATTATAGATGAACTTGCTGATTTAATGCTTGTTGCAGCAAAAGAAGTAGAAGATTCAATATTAAGAATTACTCAGATGGCGCGTGCTGCTGGAATTCATTTAATTGTTGCAACTCAAAGACCATCTACTGATGTTATTACAGGTATTGTTAAAGCAAATATACCATCTCGTATTTCATTTGCAGTTTCATCAAGTATTGATTCTAGAACAATTCTTGATATGACTGGAGCTGAAAAATTATTAGGTAAGGGAGATATGTTATTTCTTCCTATGGGAGAAAATTCTCCAGTTAGAATACAAGGTGCATTCGTATCTGATGAGGAAATAAACAAAGTAATTGAATATACTGTTTCACAACAAAAAGCACAGTATGATGAAAAGTTTATACCTGAAGATAGGGCATGTGCAATGCATGATGATGATACTAATTCAGATGATGAATATGATGATCCATTATATAAAGATATAGTTGAATTTGTTGTAAAGACAGGTAAGGCAAGTGCTTCATTACTTCAAAGAAAATTTAAACTAGGTTATAATAGAGCTGCAAGAATAATGGATTTATTAGAAGAAAGAGGTATAGTTGGACCTCAAAATGGTTCTAAACCAAGAGAGGTACTTGTTAAATTAGAGGAAAAGGGTGAAGAAGAATGAGAGGAGAACATTATTATTTAGTATTAGTAGGAAAAGATGGTACAATGTATAAAGTATTTTCTAAACCGATTACACTAAGGCTTATGGATGAAAGAACTACTTTATACGAAAATAAGTCTGAACTAATCAAAACTATTATTGAAAACAAAGGTCTTAATTTAAAAGTATCTGATTTTAAACATGTTGAAATATGGATGGAACCATCTACAAAAGACAAAAGCAATTTAAAAAGAGAAGCAAATCCATTATATAAAAAAGATAGAGATGTTCTTGATATGGAAAAAGTTGCGTCTAGGTTTGAAGTTAAAATGCATGATAAGGATTTTGCACTTTTCTTTGCTAATAGATACAAAAAAGTAAAAAACTTTAAACCGCTTGCAACAGGGATTGAAGCTTGTATTAGAAACAATGGAGATTATATTGAATTAATAAGTGAATTAGGCGAGAAATTATTTAAAACACATAAAGGCGTCAGGAATATATATTTATCTATGAAAGATTATGATACTAAGCAAAAAAACAAAGTATCTAGTAAACCTGAAAGTATTGTAACAGAACAAAAAAATAGTCAAATTGAGAATATTAGTGATGAAGAGAGATATGAGGATTTAATTAATTATTTAAATAAGTATGAAAGAGAATTACTTGATATAGAAGATTTTTATGGTTATGAGCAGTTATCATACTTTGATGGGAATAAGGGAAAAAGTAGATAATTATTTATTTCCTTTTTAATATATGAATGATATTAAAGAATTTAAAATATATTTAGAAAAAATAAAGGGTTATTCTCTTTATACAATAAAAAATTATGAACTTGATTTAAATGATTATATAAGTTTTTGTAAAAAAAATAATATAAATATATATAAAGCAACTTATTTTGATATTAAGAATTATTTAGTTAAATTATATGAAAAAGATTATAAAAAGACATCTATTTCAAGAAGAATAAGTGCCTTAAGAAGTTTTTATTCATATTTATATGATGAAGAAAAAGTAGATAAAAATATATTTAAGTATATAAGTATACCGAAAAAAGAAAAAAAATTACCAAAATATATTACCAATGATGAAATAGATACTATATTTAATATACCTGATTTAAATAGTCCAATAGGTGTTAGAAATAGACTTATATTAGAACTTTTATATGGTTCAGGAATAAGAGTTGGTGAATTATGTAATATTAAATTAAAAGATATTAATATGAATGATAAAACAATTAGAATATTTGGTAAGGGTAAGAAAATGAGAATTGCATATTATGGAAGTAAATGTAGTGAAATACTTGATTTATATATTAATGAATATAGAAATATTTTACTTAATAATAAAACCAATGAATATTTAATAGTTGGAGCATATAAAAAAGATAAACCACTTACTACTAGGATGATAGAAATAATAATAAATGATATTATTGAAGCATCTGCAATAAAAAAGAATATTTCTCCACATACATTAAGACATACTTTTGCAACACATTTACTAAATGAAGGCTGCGATATTCTGATTGTAAAAGAATTATTAGGGCATTCATCATTAGACACTACGGGTATATATACTCATGTATCTAATGAAAGATTAAGGAAGGTATATTTAGATTGTCATCCAAGAGCAAAAAAATAATATACTTAGTTAGTATTTACAGCTGATTAGAGAAAAAACTAAGTTTTTTTCTTTTTTTCTTTA
>CAZKUP010000096.1:0-4073 GCA_964555985.1 uncultured Clostridium sp.
ATTAATTATGCATTAATTTACATAAATGTGACTTTTTTATAGAAATAATAACATAAATAAAAAAAATTAGATTTTTTTTATTATTTCTTTTGCTATTAATTTATATCCATCTTGGTTTGGATAATAATTATTTTTAGTATATATAAGATGTTTGTTATTATTAAATATTTTATATGTATCAATGTAGGTTATATTGTAATTATTTAATAAATTTATTATTTTATTATTAGTATATTTGATATATTTATCTAATTCTTTATTTTCTTTTGGATTATATAAACTAAGTAAAAATATTTTATTTTTATTTAGTTTTGTTATTTTATTTAAAAGTATTTCTAAATCTTTTATCAAATCATCTATATAATCATACATATATCCTGCATTAATTTTATCATTATACTTATATATAATTTCATTCATACCAATAGAAATAGTTAAAATATCAGCTTTTTTTATTGTTTCTTGTATTGTTATATTATTTATTGATGTATTATTATTTATTTCATTTATTATATCAGTTATTCTATTATTTTCATTTGTAAAATCTTTTGAATAATTATTTAGTTTATTATTCTTTTTTAAATAATCTGCAACATAATCTGAGTAACCTATTGTTTGATAATTATTATAATTTATTCCTTTTGATAAACCATCTCCAATAGCTATATATGACATCTTGTCATTAGTGAAACTTGTACTTATTATAAAAGTAATTATTAGTATTACAAGTAATAATATTTTCTTTAACATAAGTGCTCCTTTAGTTATATAAAAAGAAATATAACTAATAAATTATATTTCTTCAAATTCTATTTTAGCACCTACATTTTTTAACTTTTCAATAATATTTTCGTAGCCTCTAAGTACATGCTCAATATCATCTATTGTTGTAACACCTTCTGCTATAAGTCCAGCAATTACCATACATGCACCTGCTCTTAAATCTGTTGCTTTTACATTTGTACCAATTAAATTAGATGGTCCTTTAACGTATATTTTTCTATTATCTATTTTTATATTCGCACCCATTTTATTAAGATATTCTATATTATTAAATCTATTTTCGTATATAGTTTCTAGAAGAGTTGAAGTACCAGTGCACTTTGTTAATAGAGCTGTAAGAGGTTGCTGTAAATCTGTTGCAAATCCAGGATATCCTTTTGTTACTACATCAATATTTTTTAAATTATTACTTTTATTTGTAATAATATAATTATCATGTATTTCTACATCAGCAGAAGCTTCTTTTAATTTATCTAATAATGATGAAATATGATTAGGAACAATATTATTTATTTTTAAATTTTTACCAATAAGTGCACCTAATATAATATATGTACCAGCTTCTATTCTATCTGGAATTACATTAATTTTTGCTTTATGTAGTTTTTTTACTCCATTTATTATTATAGTACTTGTACCAAAACCTTTTATATCTGCACCCATATTATTTAAAAAATCAATAACATTGCCTATTTCTGGTTCTTTTGCAGCATTATTAATTGTAGTAGTACCTTTTGCTCTTACTGCTACAAAAATTGAATTAACAGTTGCTCCTACACTTGGCATATCTAAATTTATAACATTTCCAAGTAATTCATCAGCAAATATTTTATATTTATTATCCTTTTCTATAACTGTTGCTCCTAGTGCTCTAAAAGCTTTTAAGGTTTGATCTATTGGTCTTGCACCAATATTACAACCACCTGGGAAATACATTTCTACATATTTATATTTACCTAATATTGCAGACATGAAATAATAAGAGGCTCTTAATTTTTTTGATATATTTTCTGGTATCTCTTTATTATCAATATTTCTAGCATCAATTGTCATAGTACTTTCATTTTTAGAAAGTTTTGCATTTAGAAATTCAAGTATTTCTTTTAATGCATCAATATCAGATATATTAGGAATATTATCTATAGTTACCTCTTCATCACATAATATTGCCGCTGGGATAAGTGCAACTGCACTATTTTTAGCACCACTAATATTAATGACCCCTGTTAATTCCTTATTTCCCTCAATTATTAACTTCTTCATAAATCCTCCACTATATTTTATTTCTATTTAGTAAATTTGTCACTATTAAGAAATATTTTTAGTCTTTCTAACTATATATTAACATGAAAATAGGGTAAAAGAAAAGTACTAGAAACATATTTCTAGTACTAAAATATTATTTTGTTTTAGATTTTACTGTAGTTAATTCTAAAAATTCATTTGTAGCTTCATTAAATCTACTTTCAACTTCAGTTTGAATACCTAATCTTCTAATATTTGGATTAGCTTCTATATTATAAGTTTTTCCTGTATCTTCTACTGTTAATCCAGCCATAGCATGCATAACATCTTCAGAATAAGGACCTTCTACTTTACATTTGTTTTCAGCATCTGTATAATGTGCATAATATACATTTGTACCATTTTTACCAGGTTCAGGTAAATATTCTATTTTTTCATAATCATCAAAGAAATATCTATAATATAATCTATATTCTCTTTCATCTGTTTCAGATGATTTTCTATCAATATAACTCCATTGTGGAATAGATGAATCTATTTGGAAGAATATATTTGTTATTGTAGATCTAATTCCTGATGAAGCAGTTAAAAATTCTGTTTGATTTACTGTTTCAAATTCATAATTTAATAATTTGCTTACTGAATCTGTATAATCTTTTGAAAATTTATTTATTTCTTCATCAGTTTCAATTATTTTACCATTCATTGGTTCACCAATTGATTCATTAATACAATTTCTAGCAACTATCATTGCATTATTAACCATTGCTTTTGCTTCATCATTCATTATAAATTTAGATAAATCTATCATTTGTTCAGTTGTATTTTCTGCATTTAAATTACCTGCAATAATTAAACTTATTGCTTGCTCTATTTCTATTGCTTCAGCATAAGCATCTTCTTCACTCATATATTCCATTGCAGTTGGATAAATACCATTTAAATATTCAACAACTTCTAATGCTAGTTCTTTTGTCCATTTAACATCTGCAGTTTGTTGATATTTTAAAATAAATGGATTTACAGTTTCTGTTAAATTATAAAGTTCTTCTGCTTCTTTTGTAAAATCACTTTTTTCAACAACTATTTCCATATCTTTTCTAGGGTCAGTTGGATTAATAAACTCATCATAAGATGAAGTTGTTTCCTTATTATCATTTTTTATTGTTTTCTTTCCAAACTTACTACAAGAATATAAACTACCTGCAATTACTGTTGCTGCAAGAACACCTGCTAAACCTTTAGTAACATTCTTTTTAGTTTTTCTTCTTTTTTCTTCTTTTTCAGCATCTGACATAGTTGCCCAAGAACTAACTATTCCCTCTTTAGATAATAGTTCATCTTGTGCTGTTGCATTTTCCTTAATTGTAGGTAATTCAGTATCTGAGAACATGATATATGTTCCATCATTATAAAGAACTTTAACTACTCCATTATCTAATTTTTCATAATTATCAATCTTTTTCATACCCTTAATTACAGCATTTAATTCATCTAGTGAATAAGGTAATACTGCAATTGGAGCATCAGCTTGCTTTCCTGTTTTAGTAAAAATAGACATTTGAGCCTCATCATTTACTAAAGCTATTATTTTTTTATTATTTTTAGTATATAGTATTATATCACTATAATTTACATTTCTACCTTGTTTTGTTATTATCATAAAACATATCCCCTTCCTTTTTGAAATATGCCTGTTATTATACACATTTTTTTTATTTTGTCAAGATATGTACAATAAAAGATACCTTTTACATATATATTATATCAAATCTTATGTAATTTGTATCCATTTTATTTTAATTATTTATGTACAATTTTGTATATTTTTTGACATATATTATTACTTGTTTAAATATACTTAAAGTAGCGCAAGTACTTTTCTTGAATCTTAGGCGTATTTAATGCTTTTATAACATACCTTCAACAGAGATATATTTTTTATTATTATAATAAACCCCACCTCTTTCTCTTAACCGAGAAAGAGGTGGGTTTCCTAATCCTTTTATTTATTTTCTCGGGTCTTTCCTCACTTCCGTTCGGAG
>CAZKUP010000097.1:0-3988 GCA_964555985.1 uncultured Clostridium sp.
TTAGGTTCTAATCTATTTTTTTATAAAAAAACAACTAGAATAATTTCTAGTCGAATGTAAAATAAAAGAGAGGTCGACCCCCTGAAGAGCGACCTCAAAAAGAATAAAAAGGGGTTGGCTAGTGTGATACTAGCAGCCAAACCGATAACTCGATTTGGTACTTGTATAATACTTGTAAAAGGGTGTTTTGTCAAGCAACTTTTTGCAAAAAGTTAAAAAAATTTGATATAATTGTATTAGGTGATGAAATTATGATGGATTTAGAGTTTTTAAAAGGTGTTGGACCTAAAACATTATCTCTTTTAAATAAGTTAAATTTATATACAATTGATGATTTAATAGAATATTATCCATATAGATATGAAGTATTAAAAAGAACTACTTTAGAAAGTGATAAAGTAATTATTGATGGAATAGTAGAAACAAATGCAGTGCTTTATAGATTTAAAGGAAATATGAATAAAATGAGTTTTAATATTAATATTGGTAGTAATATAGTAAAAGTAGTAATATTTAATAGAGGTTTTTTAAAAAATAATATTAAAATATCTAGTAATATTGTAGTAATAGGTAAATATGATAAAAATACTAATACAATAACTGCATCAGATATAATGCTTAATATGGATTTAAATACTATTAAAATAATTCCAATTTATAGAACTACTTCTGGATTAAGTAAAAAAGTAATACATAATTTAATCAATAGTGCTTTACCTAATTATTTAGTTACTGATTATATTCCAGAATATATATCTAATAATAATAATTTTATAGATAAATATACCTCTCTTTTAAATATACACAATCCAAAAGACATAGATTTAACCAAAAAATCTCTTTTAAGACTTAAATATGAAGAACTATTTATGTTTATGCTTAAAATAAATACATTAAAAAAAGAAAATACTAAGTACTCACTTGGAATTAATCGTAATATTGATAAAGATAAAATAAATAAATTTATAACAACACTTCCTTTTAAACTTACTTCATGTCAAGAGAACTCATTAGATGAAATAATAAATGATTTAAATAGCGAAAAAAGAATGAATAGACTATTACAAGGAGATGTGGGAAGTGGTAAGACAATAGTGTCTTTTCTTGCAATTTATGGAATGATTAATTCAGGATTTCAGTGTGCTTTAATGGCACCAACAGAAATACTTGCTGAACAACATTATAAAAATTTTAAGAATCTTTTTCCTAATGTTAATGTAGAATTACTAACAGGAAGTATTTCTAAGAATAAGAAACAAGAAATAAATGATAGACTAAAAAATAAAAAAATAGATTTAGTAATAGGAACACATGCTCTTATTACAGATAATGTTTTATTTAATAATTTAGGACTTGTTATAACTGATGAACAACATAGATTTGGAGTAAATCAAAGAAATAATCTAGTAAATAAAGGAACTTATCCAGATATACTTTATATGAGCGCTACACCAATACCAAGAACATATGCACTTACTATTTATGGAGATATGGATATAAGTACAATTAAAACACTTCCTAGTGGTAGAAAGAAAATAAATACAATCATAAAAGAAGAAACAGAAATAAAAGATGTACTTACTTTAATAAAAAAAGAACTAGATAATCACCACCAAATATATGTTGTCGCACCACTTATAGAAGATGAAAACAATGATAGTGTTACAAAACTACTTAGGCAATACTCTCTAGCGTTTAAAAACTATAATATTGGTATTTTACATGGTAAAATGAAACCAAAAGAAAAAGATGAAGTAATGCTTAAATTTGTTAATAAAGATATAGATATACTTATAAGTACAACTGTAATAGAAGTTGGAGTTGATGTAAAAAACGCTACTACGATAGTTATACATAATGCACATCTTTTTGGACTTTCAACACTTCATCAATTAAGAGGAAGAGTAGGTAGAAATGATCTTTCTTCATATTGTATATTAATAGGTAATAAAAATAATGAAAGATTAAAAATAATGCAAAATGAAAGTGATGGATTTAAAATTAGTGAATGGGATTTTAATATGAGAGGTTCAGGAGATTTGTTTGGTGTAAGACAAAGTGGAGATATGATGTTTAAAATAGCTGATTTAAAGAAAGATTTTAAAATATTACAAAAAGCAAGTATTGACGCTAAAGAATTTATAGAAAGAGAGGATTTAGATAATTATATTGATATAAAAAAAGAATTATCTAAATGTATAGATATAAGTCATGTTTAATAGAATTTATATAGAAATAACTAATATATGTAATTTAAATTGTGAATTTTGTCCACATACTAAAAGAGAAAAAACTTTTATGACAAAAGAGGAATTTGAAGAAATAATAAAAAAAATAAAAGATTATACTAATCACATATATCTTCATGTAAAAGGAGAACCTCTTATGCATAAAGATATAGATAGTATTATAAAAATATCTAATAAATATAATTTAAATGTTAATATAACAACTAATGCTAGACTATTAAAAGAAAAATTAGATATAATTAATAAAAATAAAATAAGACAAATAAATATATCACTACATAGTTTTGATAACTTAGATGAAATAAAAGACTTACTAAAAGTAATAGATAATATAGAAGATACATATATTTCATTAAGACTTTGGAATAATAAAGATAATAGTAAAATACTAAGTATTTTAGAACAATATTATAATAAAAAAATAGAACTTACTGAAAAAAGATTTACACTTACTAATAAAGTGTACTTAGATAAAGACATACTTTTTTCATGGCCAGATATTAATAAAAATATTATTACTACCAAGGGAACTTGTAAGGGTGCTAAAAAACAACTTGCTATACTTGTTGATGGCACTATTGTACCATGTTGTCTTGACAATGATGGAATTATAAATTTAGGTAATATATTTGATAATAGTATGGAAGAGGTTTTAAATTCAAAAAGATATAAAGATATAGTAGAGGGATTTAATAATAATAAATTAGTAGAAGAATTATGTCAAAAGTGTGGATATAGAAATAGATTTTAGGAGGTAATATGTTTAAAGAAACAACTATTAGAATGCATTCAAATAAAATAAAAGAAGATACTAGATTAATTGTATTTAGTGATATTCATTTTTCTTCTAATAAAGATATTAAAAGATTAGAAAAACTTATAAAAAAAGCAAAAACATATAATGCAAACTATATATGTATACCAGGAGATACAATTGATGTACCTAATATTAATTGTGATTATTTAATAAAGTTTTTTACAAAACTATCACAAATAAGTACAGTAATACTTTCATTAGGTAATCATGATATAAGAATAAAAACAAAGGAATACAAAAGTTATTACTATAATGAATTTTGGGATAAAATAAAACAAATAGATAATTTATATTTACTAAATAATACCTGTAAAAGCTTTAAAGATACATATTTTTATGGTTTTACACAGTCATTTAATTATTACTATGAATATATGAACGAAAATGCAAATATAATGAAAAAAGAAATAAAAGAATATAGAGTATGTGATAACTTACCAAATAAATTAAATATACTATTAATGCATTCACCTATATGTTTATATGATAAAGAAATAAAAAAAGAACTAGATAAATATGATATAATCTTATCAGGACATATGCATAATGGAGTTATTCTACCTATAATAGATGAATTATTTGATAACAATATAGGATTAATCGCACCAAATAAGAAAATATTTCCAAAATATTCAAGAGGTGTTGTAAAAGATAATAACTTACTTGTAATATCAGGTGGAGTTACAAAACTATCTAGAAGTGCAGGGAAAATATTTAATATATTTAACATATTATTTCCAATAAGTATAGAATGTATAGAAATAACTAACAAAAACATTGAATATAAAAAAAGTGTAAAGTATTACAAATAAGTTATTGACAAATATATATATGTGTATTATTATTTAATTGTACAAATAATATATTTGTGCAACACTCTTACTGTTTAGTGTGAGAGTGGTTTCAACCAAAACCCCCTGAA
>CAZKUP010000098.1:0-3952 GCA_964555985.1 uncultured Clostridium sp.
TTAAGTCATTTGGTCCAATTCCTAGTGCTGCAACGGCAATAGATGGATCAACAAAATATCTTGTGTCAGAAGTTCTAATTGCAGTTTTACTTCTTAAATTTGGGTTCCATGCAGGTGCTTCTTCAATTACAATTCGGTTATTTGTAGAAATATTTTTCGGTTATTTATCATTTTTTAAATATTACTTAGTAATTAACTAATATTATTAATTCTTTATAAATATAGAAAAATAATAAAAAAAGTAATAAAAACCAATGTAATTATTGAAAAAAATTATAAATATGGTATAATTTATTTTGAAAAACGAAGAGTTAGAGTAGTAATAAATAAGTGCTTAAAGAGAACTTTTGGTTGGTGTGAAAAAGTAGTAACTATTTATGAATTCACTAACATTAGTGCATATAAGAAAATATATGACGTTTTATTCGCGTTAAGAAATAAAGAGCATAGAATCTATGAACTAAGGTGGTACCGTTCTTTTTTGAACCCTTAGATTATAGATTTTTTTTGGAGGAAAAAATGAAAGAAGAAATTAAAATATTAAAAGAAAATTTAGATTCTGAAATAGTTAATGTTAAGTCTTTAAATGAACTTAATGATTTAAGACTTAAATATTTAGGTAAAAAAAGTAAGATAAATGAATTTTCATCTAAAATGAAGGAATTAAGTGTTGATGAGAAAAAAGAATTTGGAAGACTTATGAATGAATTTAAAGTATATACTGAGGATAAAATTAATACTTTAAAACTTAAATTAGAAGAAGAATTATTAGAAGAAAAACTTAATAGTGAAAAAATAGATGTAACACTTCCTGCAACTAAAATAAGAGTAGGTGGTGTGCATCCAATTACAAAAGTAATTGATGAAGTAGAAGAATTATTTATATCAATGGGATATGATGTATTAGATGGTCCAGAAGTAGAAAGTGATTTATATAATTTTGAAATGCTTAATTTACCTAAAGGACATCCTGCTAGAGATACTCAAGATAGTTTTTATATAACAGAAGATGTACTTCTTAGAACACAAACATCACCTGTACAAGTAAGAACAATGCTTTCTAATAAAGAAAAAAAACCAATTAGAGTTATCGCACCAGGTAAAACTTATAGAAAAGATAATGATGATGCGACTCATTCACATGAATTTCATCAAATAGAAGGACTTGTAGTAGATGAATCTATTTCTATGTCTGATTTGAAGGGTACTTTATCTCTTTTTGCAAAAAAAATGTTTGGAGAAGAAAGAGAAATAAGATTTAGACCAAGTCACTTTCCATTTACAGAACCTAGTATTGAAGTAGATGTTACATGTGCATCATGTGGTGGTAAAGGATGTAATATATGTAAAAATACTGGATGGATAGAAATACTTGGTGCAGGTATGGTACATCCTAATGTACTTAATATGTGTGGTTATGATAGTAATAAATATACAGGTTTTGCATTTGGTATTGGACCTGAAAGAATTGCAATGCTTAAATATGGAATAATTGATATTAGAAATTTCTATACTAATGACTTAAGATTTTTAAATGAGTTTGATAGAATAGAAAAGGAGGAATTATGAGAGTTAGTGATAAATGGTTAAGAGAACTTGTTGACATTGATGTAGATGTTAATAAATATGCTATAGATATGCTTAATGTTGGTAATGAATATGATTCAATATGTGAATTATGTCCTGCTAGTAATTTAGTTGTTGGAAAAGTACTTACTAAAAGACCTCATCCAGATTCAGATCATTTAAATATTTGTGAAGTAGATTTAGGTGATGGAGTATATCAAATAGTTTGTGGAGCACCTAATGTTGATGTTAATCAAAAAGTTATTGTTGCAAGAGTTGGTGCTGTTCTTTCTGGTGGAGTTATTAAACAAAGTACAATAAGAGGAATTGAATCAAATGGTATGATTTGTTCTATTGCAGAACTTGGCCTTGAATCAAAATATATAACAGAAGATGATAAAAAAGGTATATATGTTTTAAATAAAGATGCACAGGTAGGAATAGATGCAAAAGAATACCTAGGATTAGATGATAAATATGTTGATTATGAACTTACTGCAAATAGAAGTGATTTACTTAATATGTTAGGTATGTCTTATGAAATAGGTGCAATATATAATAAAAAAGTTAATATTCCAAAATATGAATTAAATGAAATAAAAGAAAGTACAAAAGACTATATTGAAATAGAAAATAAAACCAATAATTGTTATGCATATATGTCAAGAATTGTTAAAAATGTAGTAATAAAAGAAAGTCCTGAGTTTATTAAATCTAGACTTATGTCTATGGGAATAAGGCCAATAAATAATGTAGTAGATATTAGTAATTATGTAATGCTTTTATATGGTCAACCACTTCATTTCTTTGATTTGGATAAAGTTGGTAATAAGATAATTGTAAGACAAGCTTTTAATGGAGAAAGAATTACTACTTTAGATAATGTAGAAAGAACTTTAAAAGAAAATGATATTGTTATTGCAAATGAAAAAGAAACACTCGCACTTGCAGGTGTTATGGGAGGACTTTCTTCTGAAGTAGAAGATTATACTAAAAATATACTTATAGAAAGCGCTATATTTAATCCATATAATATAAGATATACATCAAAAGAAATACTAAGAAGTGAAGCATCAATTAGATTTGAGAAAGGAATAGATCCAAATAGAACAAAAGAAGCTCTTAATTATGCTGCATATTTATTAAATAAGTATGCTAGTGGAGAAGTACTTTCTGATGTAGTAGGATTTAATAATAAAGATTTATCTTCAAAAGAAATAGAAATAACTGTTGATAAAATTAATAAAGTATTAGGTATGCAAATATCAAAAGAAGAAATAGCTAGTATATTTGTTAGATTAGGTTTTACTTATGAAGAAAATAATAGTTTATTTAAAGTAAAAGTACCAACAAGAAGATTAGATATAAGTATAAAAGAAGATTTAATAGAAGAAATAGGTAGAATACATGGATATGCTTTTATGAAAGATACACTTCCTATATTACCTATAAAAAGAGGAAAAAGACTTCCAATAAATAAATATATTAAAGATATAAAAAATAGACTTTATTCCTTAGGTTTAAATGAAGTAATAACATATTCACTTATTAATAAAGATGAAATAGAATTATTTAAAGATAAAGAATTTAATTATATAAAAGTATCATCTCCTCTTACAGAAGATAAATCAATTATGAGATATAGTTTAATACCATCATTATTAAAAGTAGCAGACTATAATATTTCAAGAAATATAAAAGATGTAAATATATTTGAAGTAAGTAAAGTTTATTATAATGAAAATGAATTAAAAGAAGAAAATAAATTATCAATACTTATGACAGGTGCTTATATAGAAAATACTTGGAATAATAAAATACAAAGTGATTTTTATACTATAAAAGGAGTATTAGAAAATTTGATTAATTATTTAGGCCTTATTAAAAGATATAAATTACAAATAGAAGATATACCTAAAGAATACCATAAAGGAGTAAGTGCTAAAATAACTATAGATAATATATGTATAGGTTATATAGGTAAAGTACATCCTAATATAACAAAAAAAGATATTTATGTATTAGAAATTAATTTAGATACACTTTATAATATAAAAATAAAAGATATTAAATTTAAAGAAGTACCAAAATATCCATCAGTAATAAAAGATTTAGCATTCATATTAGATAATAATACTTTAGCAGGAGATGTTATTACAACTATAGAAAGATGTTCAAAAATAGTAAGTAATGTAACAGTATTTGATGTATTTAATAACATAGAACCAAATAAAAAATCAGTAGCATTTAAAATTACATTCCAAGATCCTACAAAAACACTTACTGAAAAAGAAGTATTAGATGTATTTAATAAAATAATAGATAAAGTAGAAAAAGAATATAATGCAGTATTAAGAAACAAATAGTGTAAAGAAGTGTAAAAAAG
>CAZKUP010000099.1:0-3888 GCA_964555985.1 uncultured Clostridium sp.
TTCCTCCAATCCACCTCTATTGATTTTAGGAAAAGAATATGATATATTTATCTATGAAATGTCAGATTTCAGATAAATAGTTTCTTTTGAGGCTATTTTTTCTTTTCCAACTACATTATATAATAGCAGATATTTAAAGTCAACATATTTTTACCAATTAAGATTTCAAAAACAATTGATTTGTCCCAACAATAATGCTATAATTATTATGGTGAGAAAATGAAAAAAATGAATGTTATTAATTTAATAAAATATTATACTGAAAAGAATGATACTGCTTTTAGGAATGAGGCATGTGCCATTGCGGCTTATTTTGATGAAACCGGAGATTATCAACTTGCCGAATATATTATGGCATTATTATCTGATACAAATGTTTTTGTTCCTCAAGAAAGTAATTATGATACTTTGTTTTTTGAAAAAGTTGATATTAAAAATACATCATTACCATTACCTGAATCAATAAAAAATGATGTTATTGGAATAGTTAATGCTGTATCTCATAATATTGGTGTAAATAAGTTTCTGTTTGAAGGTGCACCTGGTACTGGAAAAACAGAAACAGTTAAACATATTGCTAGAATTTTAAATAGAGAATTATTTATGGTTAAATTTGATTCTATAATTGATAGTAAATTAGGCCAAACATCAAAAAATATAACAAGTGCATTTAAGGAAATAAATAATTTGGCACATCCTGAGAAAGCAATTATTTTATTTGATGAAATAGACGCATTAGCTATAGATAGAATAAATAATAATGATCTTAGGGAAATGGGAAGAGCTACATCAACATTGCTAAAAGAAATGGATAATTTGAAAGATAATATTGTTATTGTCGCAACCACAAATTTATTTAATTCATTTGATAAGGCATTAACTAGAAGATTTGATTCGATTATAAATTTTAATAGATATTCTAAAGATGATTTGGTTGAAATTTCTGAAATAATTTTAAATGAATATCTTTTAAAATTCCCAGAAGTGGCAAGCGACATAAGATTGTTTAGAAAAATTATTATGTTAATGCAAAGTAACATATATCCAGGAGATTTAAAAAATATAATTAAAACCTCACTTGCATTTAGTAATCCACAAAATCCTTATGATTATTTTGTAAGATTGTATCAAGCGGTAACGGGGAATAAGATAGAAAATAATATTAAACTTTTGCAAGAACAGGGTTTTACTATAAGAGAAATTGAACATTTAACTGGCATATCTAAAAGTCAAGTTTCTAGGGGGTTAAGAGATGAATAATTTGATATCTTTAAAGGGCACTCTAAAAGAAAAAAATAACTTATCTACTCCTGGAGCTCCTAAATTTTTAAAAAATGAATGTTTAAATATTGAACATTTAAGGGAAATTTATGATGATTTGAATAAATGTTTTGAATTTTGGAATGGTGAAAGAAGTAATACAATTAATGGAACTTTAGTAAGTGTTTTTTATAAAAGAATTGTTCCAAAAAGTAAACGAATAAAAACACTTTTATCATATGGAAGCGAACCTTCTAATTTATCTATTAAAGGTGCGCGATTTAACGATACTGGTGAAAAGCATATTATTACTCATTTTATAGATTTAACTACATTAAGAAAAAGTATTGAAAATGTTAACAAAAGTATTTTAATTTTAGAAAAGTATTTTGGAGGCACTATAGATAATAGTGGACTTGAAAAAATAGATAGTTTTAAAAATAAAATAGAAAAAATAGGCTTATCTAAGTCAAAGTTTACAAATATTGTAGTTGATGCAGGTAGTGTAGAAAAAATAGATATATTATTTAATTCAAAAAGTCTATCTAGTAATGATATTATTACTTTATATGATATTGGAATTGACTATGATTTGTTATTTTCTAGAATTGGAATACCTAAGGGAAGTTATAGTTCTTTGGATAATAATTCTATAATATTTAAAACTAATGCAATTAGAGAGTTTAATAAATTTAAAGAGAACTTATCATATATGATATCAATGGCTGTAACAGATATTTCGGAAATTTCAGGAGGACAATATTGTGAAGTAAAAGATTCTGGTGTTATAAATATTTCTAAACCATCTAATGAACCTACAATTGGGGTAATTGATACTTTATTTGATAATACAGTGTATTTTAATGAGTGGGTTAAATATGAAGATTTATTAGGAGAACTTCCTAGAGATGAAAAAGACTATATACATGGTACTTCCGTGACATCTATAATCGTTGATGGGCCTTCTATGAATCCTAAATTCGATGATGGATGTGGTAGATTTAAAGTTAGACATTTTGGAGTCGCAAAGAGTGGTAGGAATAGTTCTGTATCAATTATGAGAAATATATCTAAAATTATTGAAGAAAATAGTGATATACATGTTTGGAATTTATCTCTTGGTTCCGAGTTGGAAATAAATGATAATTTTATTTCTCCAATTGCAGCTCTTCTTGACAGATTGCAAGTTGAAAAAAATATTATTTTTGTTGTTGCAGGAACCAATAAAAGTAAAAAAGAATCCGTTAAGATTGGTTCACCAGCTGATTCCATTAATTCGCTTGTTGTTAATGCTGTTGATTTTAATGGTCAAGTCCCTAGTTATGCAAGAAAGGGTAAAGTATTATCGTTTTTTAATAAACCAGATATTTGTTATTACGGCGGTGATGGAAATATAGGCTTTTCTACTTGTACCAAAAATGGCGAACATGTAGGGGTAGGTACATCATATGCTGCACCATGGATTGCTAGAAAACTTTGTTATTTAATTGATGTAATGGGATTAACAAGAGAAACTGCAAAAGCTTTAATAATTGATTCGGCAACAAATTGGGATATTATTGATGAAGATGATTCTATATATAAAGGTTTTGGTATTGTACCAATTAGAATAGAAGATATTATTAATTCGAAAGATGATGAAATAAAATTCTATATTGAAGGTATTTCTAAATATTATGATACTTATACTCATAATATACCGGTGCCTTTATATAAAGAAAAATATCCATTTATAGCTAAGGCAACAATGTGCTATTTTCCAAGATGTAGTAGAAATCAAGGTGTTGATTATACAAATAAGGAGTTGGATATTTATTTTGGTAGAATAACAAATAAAGGTGTTATAAAGTCAATAAATGAAAACAAGCAATCTGAGGATAATGATGTTGGAATTGAGGAAATAACAGCAAGAAAAAGTTTTAGAAAATGGGATAATGTAAAACATATTACTCAAGTATTAAAAATGAATATAAGGCCAAAACAACAGTATGATAATCAAATGTGGGGATTGAGTATAAAGGCAAAAAATAGATTAGAAACAAATGAAAAGAGTGAAACAAAATTTGGAATTGTAATTACGTTAAAAGAAATAAATGGTGTAAATAGAATTGATGAATTTATAAATCATTGTTCATTAAGAGGGTGGTTGGTTAGAAAAGTAGATGTCAAAAATCAAATAGATATTTATAATACTGCTCATGAAGAAATAAATTTTGATTAAAATATGATATATAAAAAAATTTGAAATGGAGAATATAAACATACTGTAACTGATAAGGGCGATTTTATTAGGGAATATAGTTATAATGGTAAGAAAAAAAGGAATGTATTTTCCATTAAGACAAGTTGAAACTCAAAGACAGATACATTAGTAAAGAAATTAGAATATGATTTTTATAATAGAAAATCTAATGAAGTATTATCTAATAAAAAAGAAATGGAAAATATTGCACAGTCATATGTTGAACTTTCTTGTGAAGAGAATATAGATTATTATGAATATTATAAGAGTAAATTTATTTGTGAAAAAGTTAGTAATACTAATTTAAAAGATAGATTAATTTTATTTAGAAAAAGGAGTCTAACTATTAAAAGTCAATAGTAAAATTGAAATTTTTGATAGTTTCT
>CAZKUP010000100.1:0-3830 GCA_964555985.1 uncultured Clostridium sp.
ACTTCCACTGTTTCCAGCACTTCCACTGTTGCCAGTACTTCCACTGTTTCCAGCATTACCACTGTTTCCAGCACTTCCACTGTTGCCAGCACTTCCACTGTTGCCAGTACTTCCACTGTTGCCAGTACTTCCACTGTTTCCAGTACTTCCACTGTTGCCAGTATTACCACTGTTGCCAGTATTACCACTATTTCCAGCATTTCCACTGTTGCCAGCATTTCCACTGTTTCCAGTATTGCCACTATTTCCAGCATTTCCACTGTTTCCAGTATTGCCACTATTTCCAGCATTTCCACTGTTTCCAATATCATCAACATTATCTTCTAATGATGGCTCAGTGGTATCACTAGAAGTTTCTCCTAAATTAGGGACTGTTTCAGTAGGATTGGAATCATAATCTATTTTTCCATCTGTTAATCTAACATAGTAATTATTTTCATTATTTACACCATTATCTAGTTCTGTTCTTAGTGATACAGCTTTTGCTTCTTCTAATGGTACTTTTATTATATCATCAGGCATATTATCAAGTTTTTGTCCTTTTTTTATTGTTATTAAATCAAGAAATAATTCTTCTGTATAAACTTGATCTATTGAATCGTGTCCTGCACTTTTACCTGTAATTTCATACATAACTGCTTGTCCACCATTTGCTTTTATTTTGTTATATGTTTCTTTAGCGTCTTTTATATAATAACTATCTACTTCTCCTTCATATATAAAGAATGTTGTAGAACTGTTTGCAAGTGTATTAACTGCATTTTCATCATTATGACTACGCAAATAACCACCATAAGAAACAAAAGATGAAAAATAATCAGGGTGTTCTTTTATCATATCAAATCCACACATTGCACCTAAACTATACCCCATTAAAGATACTCTATCTTTATCTATTCCATATGTATTTACAACATTATCAATACCATTAAATGTCATTGGGCCATATGAACCAATTGGCACAAAAACAGCAGTATCTAATTCATAACCATTTTTAAATAAATAAGGTACAGCTTTAGTATTTACTGTTGATTTATTACTACACTCTCCCATCCCAGGTAAGAAAACCATTAATGGTAATCCCTTGGATGATGTGTATCCAGAAGGTAAATACAAATACCCTCTCGCACCATTTTCTAATTCAACAAAGTTATATCCTGCTAAATAGTTTGAACTTTGAATAGATGCATCATTTAAATAATCATCCATTATTTTTTTCATACTCTTTAATGGACTTGAAATAGTACTTACAGATGATAGTGTTGTTTTTAAACTAGATAGAGTTGTTTTTAGTTTGCCAGCAGACTTAAATTTCTCAGGAATACTCATTGAACATAATGAAATACATTCGTTACTTGATGTTTCTGCTTTCATAGAAGCATTTATTGCATCACTTGTTGCAGAAGCATCATAACTTAAATATCCATCTTTATACATTTCTACATACCCCCTATTTCAGAATCTAACTGACTTATTCTTGTGTCTAATTTTGTTATTTCAGTTGATAATTCGTTTAAAATTTCAGAAAGATTTGTACATTCATTTGTCAATTTTTGCTTATATGTAGCAATTTTATCAATACTTGATGTTATAGAACTATCATCACATGAAATACCTAGACATATCTTCTCATATGCCATATCTAATGATTTAATGCACTCCTCAAGTGAACTAATTAAACTGCTTATTTTTGACTTAGCAGCAACAAAATCTTCCCTGTCTTTTTTTAAAGAATCTCTTTCAGCTATTAATTCAGCAAGCCTTCTTTTTCTCTCTTCTTCTATTTTCTTCTTTTTTCCCCAATTTAATATTGCCATATCATCTATCACTTCCTAAAAGCATTATATCATTTATATTTTTTTATTTAAACATATTTTACTAAAAAATATTTTTTCTTTCCTCTTCTTATTACTACATATTTATTATCTATAGCAAATTCCTTATTAACAATAAAATCTAAATCTGTTATTTTATCACCATTTAATGTAATACTTCCTGTACTTATAAATTCTCTTGCTTCTCTTTTTGATGTACATACTTTTGATTCTACTAATAAGTCCACTACATTTAAATCTTTACTTATATCATAACTAGGTACATTTTTAAATACATTTAAAATATCTTTTTTATCTAGTTCTCTAATATTACCTTCAAATAATATTTTACTTATATTTAATGCTTTTTCATATTCATCTTTTCCATGTAAATCAGTAATAATCTCTTTTGCAAGTGTTTTTTGTCCTAATCTAAGATGAGGTGCTTTATTATGTTCTTCTATTACTCTTTCTATTTCTTCTTTAGATAAGAATGTAAATATTTTTAAATAACTTTCACACATTGAATCATCTGTATTAATTAAATATTGATATAACTCATAACTAGATGTTTTATTAATATCAAGCCATAATGCATTTCCTTCTGATTTACCAAATTTATTACCAAAAGCATCAAGCACTAGAGGCATAGTAATTGCATATGCTTCTTTTCCTGTTTTTTTTCTAATTAAATCAATTCCAGTAGTAATATTACCCCATTGATCAGATCCTTCTGCTTGAAGTACACAGTTTTTTTCTTCAAACAAATGAAGAAAGTCATATCCTTGTATTAATGTATAAGAAAACTCTGCATACGTAATACCTGTTTCTAATCTTCTATTTATAATATCCTTATTAAGCATATAATTAACATTTATATACTTACCAATATCTCTTAGAAAATCTAGAAAAGACATATCTTTCATCCAATCATAGTTATTTACTATTTCTGCTTTTCCTTCAAATATTTTATCTACTTGTTTTTTTATTCCATCTAAATTCTTTAAGATTACTTCCTTAGAAATAATTTCTCTTTCAGATGTTGGTCTTGGATCTCCTATTAAACCTGTCGCACCACCAACTAAAAGTATTGGATGATGTCCATGATTTGCAAGTCGTTTTGCAGTAAGCAAAGAAGAATAATGCCCCAAATGCAAACTATCTGAAGTTGGATCTGTACCCCAATAGAATGTTAAACATTCATTATTTAGTTTATCCTCTAAATCATCTCCTGCTGTATCTTTTATTAAACCTCTCCATTTTAATTCATCATATAATTTCATAACTTCCTCCTAATAATCACTATTTAATCTTATCTTTATAATATCCATCTTTTTATAACATGCATCATATATTTCATCTTTTTCTAAATTTAATAATTCACCTAAATAAAATAAATTAGATAAAATACTCTTAACTAATAACACATCTTTATTTTCCATCATACTTGATGCATCTTTATATATTTTATTAATAACTAAAAATATATTATCAGTATCTATATGACCTAAAATATTATTTAAATCACTCTTAAAATAAGTAATAAAACTTAAACACATTGTAATAGAATCCGCAAGTTCTTCTAATACATATTCTTTTTTAGGTGATTTAACACTCCAATACTTAAAACATTTAGTTTCATTAATAAACTCACTTATTTCAATTATTAATGCAATAACATTTTTTTCATAATAATACAAATCATTACTATATCTTTCATTAAATATAACATCTAATTCCTTATTAATCTTATAAATATTATCTAAATCCATAAATCCTCCAACAAAAAAATCTATAATCTAAGGGTTCAAAAGAACGGTACCACCTTAGTTCATAGATTCTATGCACTTTATTTCTTAACGCGAAACATCGATTTGACAGTATTTCATTTATTACAAAGTTTAATTTCCACCAGCCATTAAATCTCTTTTATTTCTTTATAACAAACTACTAAAAAATCATCAATTATTTGTATAGTATATTTTAATTAACTTAAATTGTCAATTATTTCTCCAA
>CAZKUP010000101.1:0-3598 GCA_964555985.1 uncultured Clostridium sp.
TATTTGAAAATATCAAACACATTGATAAGTATGGTAATGAGTATTGGTTAGCTAGGAAACTTTCAAAAGTTTTAGAATATGGAGATTTGAGAATTTTTTTAAAAGTTTTAAACAAAGCAAAAGCGGCTTGTATAAATTCAGGATATAATGTAGATGAACAACCTGTTGAAGTTAACAAGTTGTCAAACTGAGCAAAAATTAAAAAAAGATAATATCCAAGGTGAGACTGAAGCAAAAGCTACTCATTATGAAGTAGGAAAAGAAGTTAGAAATACAATAAAAAGGTTAGGTGGAACAATGCCATAAGATTTACCTATACCTAAAAAATCACTAAAAGAGTTTGAAAGAGAACAAGAAATAAAAAGTTTGGATTTAACAGGTTCGTGCACATGGTGGAATGGACCCTGGTGCATCAGCAAATGGAATTGTTGAGAAAGAATATAATCTAAAAATAGCAAACTATATATATAATAGACTAAGTGAATTAGGCGTGCCTGTTTACATAACTAGAAATACAGATGAAACTGTAAATCCTTCTAATAGAGTTAATAGGATACTAAGTGCATTTGGAAATGATGATGATGTTATTGTACTTTCTAATCATTTAAATGCAGGAGGTGCGAAAGGTCAAAATGTAACGAATAAATCATAATTGTGAATTTATAAAATGTTTGGTGTAATAATTAAAAACTTTTAATTTTTTATAAGATATATGAAATATGTCTTTTTATTTGACATTATTTTAAAAATAATATATAATGTTATTAAAAAATGTTATTTTATGTATATTTTAATAAAAAGATAACATGCTATATTTAGGAGTGATGTATATGAATTATAATGATATTTTAATTAGGTATATTGATGAATATCCATATGATGAACCTATTTTTATTGAAAATATAAAAGATTATTTTAGGAATTATATTAAAGATAATTTTGATAAAGTTTTTAAAAATATTTATGTATATATTAATAGACTTGTAAAAGAAAATAAGCTTGTTCAATTTATTAAAGGAGTATATTATAAACCTTTAAAAGGTGTTTTTGGTAATAAACTTTTAGATATTAATAAAGTTATTGATAAGAAGTATATACGTGATAAAGATGGTCAAAAAGGATATTTAACGGGTGCTTATTTATTTAATAAAATTGGTTTAACTACACAAATACCAAAAGAAATATTGATTGTTACTAATGAGTGTCCTAATGGGAATGATTATAATAATAAAAAATTAGGAGTAACTATTAGAAGACCTAAAATTGAAATAAATGATGGTAATTATAAATATCTTCAACTTTTTGATGTATTAATTAATAAAGATAATATAAAAATTGAGATTGATGATGAAAAAAAAGTTATTTATAAATTTATTAAAGATAATGAGCTGGAATTTGAAAAAATATTTGAATATGCGAATAAAATAAATAATTTTAAACCAATAAAGAGATTATATGAATTAGGTGGTAAAAATTGTGAATAAAGAAATATTAGAAGAATTAATATTAAATATTAATAGCAGAACGGGTATTAGAAATGATATTTTGGAGAAAGATTATTATGTTTGTCTTATTTTAAAAGAATTATCATCTAAACAAAAAGAATTGCAAGCTTATTTTAAAGGTGGAACGACTATTTATAAAATATTAGATCATATGAATAGATTTTCAGAAGATATTGATTTAACTGTTAAAGTAAATGAAAATGAATCGAATAATAGTAATAGAACAAGACTGAAAAAATCAGCACTGGGTTATAATATTGATGATTTAATATTAGTAAATGAAGAAATAATTGATAAAAAAGGTACCGTTACATCATTTTATAAATATGATTCATTGTTTAGTTTAAATGAACTTTTTAAATCTGAAAGAATACAAATAGAATCAACTTCATTTACTGTTTCTGAACCTGTTTCTACCTATACTATTGAGCCACTTGTTTATAAGTATGCAACAGAAAATGAAAAAACTATTTTGAGGAAAAAATATAATATATCTGAGTTTGAAATAGAAATTATTAAACTTGAAAGAATTTTTATTGACAAAATATTTGCAGCAGAGTTTTATTACGAAAGAAAGATGTATGAAGATGTTTCTAAACATTTATATGATATTTCTATTATGGTAAAAAATGATGATATAAAGGTATTATTAAAAGATAAATCTGAATTAAATAAATTAATAAGTTATAAAAGAAAAGAAGAAAAATCGAGAATTGGTGGTATATCTGAAGATAAAAATATAATTGATTTTGATTATATGAAATTAGATTTTAATGATGATTTAATTAATGCTTTTAATAAAATGCAAAGAATATATGTTATGGATGATGAAAGTATAATTACAATTGATGATGTTAAGAATACTATTAAAATATTATTAGATGTGTTTAGGAAATTATTGTAAAGATTAGATAATGAGAGGAAAATATATTTAGGATTTAACAATAAATATATATTTTAAATATTAAAGGGTGAAATGTAAGTTAAAAGATTAATTGATGAATATAGAAAAATGAGGTGATATTTATGATGACAGCGCCTAAGTTAAATTTTTTGATAGATGTGTTTGATATTAGGGCGTGTAATCCAGAATGTTATGATATTTTAGTTAAAGAAAAAATAGGTATTTTATATGAACACTTGGATAGAATAAAAGCTTTATCTGATGATGAATATAAGGTATTATATTTTAGTGTTCCAAAGGGAAGTGTTGAAGAATATAGCAATTGTGATGAACTAAACTTTGATCGCGCTTCTTTGAATTATCAAGAATTAGTTGATGAATTTAATAGAGATTATCCTAATGAACTTTACTGGTATAAAATTATTTCGACTAGATATAAAAATTATAGGATGATTTCTATTAATTCTAAAAATATAATATATGCTGATATGGATGGTGATAGTTGCTTTGAAAATTGTCAGTTACAAGAATTATTAGATTTTCTTATTGGTAAAGTAAAAGAATGCATTAAAGATCTTGAAGAAGGAACTTATAATGATTATATAAAAGAAAATTATTCATATAAAAATAGATTTGGTGTTATAAAAAGAAAAGATTATTGGAATTTATATCCAGATATTAAAAAGAACTTATTAAATGAAATATCACAAGATGAAATTGTTTATTTTATAAAAAATGCAAGTGATAAACAAAATAATAGAATTAAAAATATGACTTCTGGTAAATATTTTGATTATGTTGGTTTAATTTATAAGAAATTAGGATATGAAATAGGTGATTTAACAAATAAACAGTTATATTTAAAATATGCTGATGCTAGAGATGAAGGCTTAAGTGAACTTGATGAGAATAGTAGTGTTAAGTTTGATAAGTGGTATAGTGATAATTCTAGGTTTGGTGGACATCCTTGGGAAATTATAAGGGGACATTCTTTTTCAAGAGTTAATTTAGTTGTTTGTCATGATGAATTAGGATATTATTTGTTACTTGATGGAAGTAAAATTTTAAGAAAAACGGAAATTGCTCAAATATTTAATGTTCTTAATGAAAATTGTATTCCTGTACAAATATATGATGTAGATTTGATAAAGGATGCTTTTAATGGTGAAGATTATATAGGAATTGTTCC
>CAZKUP010000102.1:0-3582 GCA_964555985.1 uncultured Clostridium sp.
TTCTTTGTTTTTAGGTTTTTTATGTGTTAATAAAGTGTCTAGTAAATTAATTAAACATTGATTTTTATTTAGAATATATGGTATAATTTAACCGGTGAGGAATATGTCTTTAAAGTTAACAAAGAAATCAAAAAGAAGAGTATTACTTATTTCTATAGTTACAATTTCTCTTATTTCATTAATACTTATAAATATGTTTTCTGTATGGAAACAATTAATTGAAAAAAGAGAAGAAAAGATATTTTATACAAAAGAATTAGAAAAATTAGAAGAAGAAGAAGAATTTTTAAAAGTTGAAGTTCAAAAATTACAAGATCCTGATTATGTTGCAAGATACGCTAGAGAACAATACTTATATTCTAAAGATGGTGAGTTTAATATAAGAATAAATTAATTATTCTTATGTTTTAATATGGAGGTAGAATGAATACTAATTTAATTAATCCACTTGTTTTAGCATATATAGGTGATGCTGTGTATGAATTAGAAATAAGAAATAAAATGATATTATTAGGAATTAATAAAGTAAATGATTTACAAAAAGTATGTACAAAATATGTTAGTGCTAAAGGACAAAGTTCATTTATTGAAAAATTTATAAATAATAATTTGCTTAATGAAGAAGAAATGGATATTTATAAAAGAGCAAGAAATACTCACGTAAAATCTCATCCAGCTAATACTGATATTCTAACATATAAGCATGCCACTGGGTTTGAAGCATTATTTGGATATTTGTATTTGACAAAAAAATATGATAGAATAAATGAACTAATTGAGTTTGTAATGGAGGAATAATATGTACATATTTGGTAAAAATGTTGTTAAAGAAACTTTGGATAATAATAAAAAGATATATAAAGCATATGTTTCAAAAGACTTTTCTGACAAAAGCATTATTAATAGTCTTATGTCAAATAATGTTAAAATAGAATATATGTCTAAAATTGATATTGATAAATTAGCAAATGGTAATAATCAAGGCATTGTTTTAAATGTACCTGATTTTGAATATTGTGAGTTAGATGATTTGATTGTAAAAGAAAAACCATTTATTGTTATTTTAGATCATTTAGAAGACCCTCACAATTTTGGTGCAATTGTAAGAACTTGTGAAGCTGCTGGTGTGGATGGAATAATTATTCCAAAAGATAGAAGTGTTTCTGTAAATTCGACAGTAATGAAAACAAGTGCTGGGGCACTAAATAATATGAAAATATGTATGGTAACTAATTTAAATAGAACTATTGATGAACTAAAGAAAAAAGGTATTTGGATAGTTGGTACAGATATGACTGACAGTGTGTCATATAATAGCATAAATTATGATATGCCGGTTGCTTTAATAATTGGTAGCGAAGGATTTGGTATAAGTAGATTAGTAAGAGAAAAGTGTGATTTTATTGTAAATATTCCTATGATTGGAAAAATAAATAGTTTAAATGCTTCAGTTGCAGCAGGTATATTAATATATAAAATATTTGAGAATAGGATGAATTAATATGCACAAAAATTACGATGAATACAATGACCATGAACTTGTTTACATGGTAAGTGATTCAAATGAAGATGCTTGCGATATATTATATGAAAAATATATGTCAATTATAGAATATAAAGCAGGTAAATATTTTTCAGTAGGTAAAAAAATTGGATTAGAGTATAAAGATTTAGTTCAAGAAGGAATGATTGGTTTAAGTGAGGCAATAAGAAATTATAGAGATAATAAAGATACTAAATTTTCTTCATTTGCAAATATTTGTATTGAAAGACAAATATTAACTGTTATAACATCTGCAAAAAGAAAAAAACATTATTACTTAAATGATTCATGTTCATTAGATAGTGAGATAGATGACAGTGGAAAAACATTATCAGATCTTTTATTTGATGAAAAAATAGATCCAAGTAACAAAATAGAATATGAAGAAGAAAAAGAAATACTCTATTCTTCTATTTATAAAGGCATGAGTGACTTTGAAAAAGCTGTTTTTGATCTTAAAATGCTAGGACTAGAGTATAAAGAAATTGCTACAATACTTGAAAAAAGTTATAAATCAGTTGATTCAGCTTTACAAAGAATTAAAGCAAAAGTAAAGAAAGCATTAGAAGAACAAAATAACGACTAAAAATATAAATTTTCTACAATTTATATTTTTTTTATTCTTTTTTACACTTTTATTAATGTAATCTTTTAAGAAGTTAGGAGGTGAAAAGAATGAATATAATTAACTATCTAGATTTATTTTTAGGAGCATTGTTGAATGCTATGTTTTATTGCATAATTATAAGAAAAATATTCAAAATAAATATGATTAAAAACAAGAAAATTAAAATATGTGTTTTAATTGTAGTTGCATTAATTCTGTCACTAATAAATTTATTTAATAAAAATGTATTTAAAGGATTATTTGCAATACCTATAGTTGCTATTGGAATGTATTATTTGTTTGATATTAATTTTACTAAGAGTTTATATTGTACATTAGTAGCATCATTATATTTGCTATTTGGGGAATTAATTGGCTTATTTGTTTTGTCAGTATTGAAAATTAAATTTGATTTAATTATTTATAAGTATTTTGGAAATTCAATTGGAAATATTATTGTAATAATTTTTGTATTTCCATTAATTAATTTAAAATTTTATTCTAATATTTTTAATAATTTATATAGTAAGAAAATAACTCGTAAAATAATAATTATAATATTTATGATATTTTTATTGGTTGGTTGTTCTTTTATATTAAATAGTACTAATAGTACAAATAATATGCTTTCAAATATTACAAATTTTATTATTTTTATTGTGTTTATATTGTTATTATATTTTTCATATATTGAAACACAAAAAGTTAATAAAATATCTGATGAGTATAATGCTTTGTTTAATTATTTAGATAAATATGAAAAACAATTAAATGAGAAGAGAAAGTTAATACATGATTTTAAGAATCAACTTATAATTATAAATGGTTATGCAGAAGAAAATTCTAGATTAAAAGAATATTTAAATGAGTTAATTGATGAACATAAGAATATTAAAGAAACAAAGATATTAAATCATATTGATAAATTGCCAAGTGGTTTAAAGGGTCTTGTATATTATAAGTTATCTAGTGTTGATGAGGATATTAAAATTAATTTGTTTGTAAATTCTAAATTTTCTGGTTTTAATAATATGAGTTGTAAAGATAGTAGAGATTTATTAAAAATAGTTGGAATATTATTAGATAATGCAATAGAAAGTGCGTCTAAGGCAAAGAAGAAATATATTTTGATTGAAATTTCTATGAAAAGAGGAGTATTTTATTTAAATATTACAAATTCTTGTACAAAAAATGTTGATATGGATAAGTTAATGGACATGGGATTTTCAACAAAGGGGAAAAATAGAGGATATGGACTTGCTATTGTAAAAGATATTATTAGAAGCGATGATAGATACAAAATTGATTTTTGTGTTGAGGATAATGAGTTCACAACTATTTTGGAGATGAATACAAAATAAAAAGTAATTACAATTTAATAAAATGTAACCTATAAAGTGGACTCTTAAAAAAAGAGAGACCTACTTTATAG
>CAZKUP010000103.1:0-3523 GCA_964555985.1 uncultured Clostridium sp.
AATGTTAAACATTTAATGCAAGTTGTTTAACTGATTTAAGTATATAGTATTTATTAAGTTAATGCAATAGATTTTTATAAAATTATTTGCTTAATACTTCGCTATGACTTCAATAATACTATTTCATCTTCTAAATATTTATAAATAAGCACCAAGTCTGGCTCAATATGACAATCTCTACAACCCTTAAATCTTTTATCATTATATAAAGCATGGTCTTTATATTTTTGGTCTAATGGTTGTTTATTTGAAAGCATATCCACCACATTTAATAGCTTATCAATATTTTTCCCTTGTTTTGTTATTTTTTTTAATGATTTTTTAAATTCTTTTGAATATATGATTTTATAACTATTCATCGCTTAATAAAGCCTCTTTTAATTCTGAAATATTGTTATAACTTTTATATTCTTTAGGATGTTTTTCAATATAAGAAAGTTCTTTTGCAGTTTTGTCTAGTTCTTCTTTAGTAAAATATTGATATAGGTCATATTCTTCTTTTGGGATAGATACTTCAAAAGGAATACTACCTCTCATAATTAGTTGTTTTATAGTCATATTTATTAACCCACTCATACTGACACCTAATTTTTGTAAAATTTCAGTAGCTTGTTCTTTATCATCTTTATCAATTTGAACGCTTATAGCAGTAGTTAAGTTAGCCATAATATATCATCTCTCTTTCTGTTTAAAATATATCATTTTTTATATATTTTCTATAATATTATATGTAAAAAATAAATTTGATACAATTTTTATTTATAATTTTCGAAAATTCAATTAAATTTATACAAAAATATGTATTATTTTGAATTGAGATATATAATTATTCAACTTTTCATAAAAAATTGTTTAAAATAAACATAAAAACACTTGTTTTTTTGAGGTTAAAATGTATATTTTTAATAAAAAACATGAAATTTTATTATTTCATGCTTATTTATTACCTTTTAAAATATTATATTCTTCCAACTTTTTATTTTATTACAAGTCTTTTAGTTTTTCTAAAATCATCTTTTTTAATATCTTTTTCATTAAATAAATGTTCTTTTGGTGTAATATACTGAATATCACCTTTATTATCAGAATATATATCTACATCATAGAATCCCATAATATTAGAAACATCTTTTCTTTCCATAAATTGAGATTGATAACATAAAGATGGTACAAGAAGAGCATGAACATTTCTATAAATACAATAATATGATTTATGATAATGTCCTTCTGCTAAAAGCTTTGGTTTATTTCCTGATGGAATACTATCTATTGTATTTTGAATACTTCTAGATCTATATTTTGAAACACCACCACCAGGATGTCTTAATCTTATTTTAACACCATCAATCATAACATCAGCTTTATCTTGTCCTAAATATATCATATCACTTCTCGCATTATCAATAATTTCGCCTAATATAACTCCTCCATTTAACTTATGTGTTTCATCATGACTTCCTTGTATAAATCTAGTAGTAATATCACAAACTTGTGGATACATTTCTATTACATATTCAGATTGTTCTTTAGCGCCATGCATAAACCTAGTATACAATTGAGATTTCCTTTTTTCTCCATAATCTCCATCAACAAGATCACCAACATGAAGTACTTCGCTTATCTCATTTTCATAAAAATATCTATAAGCACTATTTAACATATGAAGTTGTTGTTCTTTTGAACAAAGATGAGTATCAGATACAAAACCAATTGTAGTTTTCTTGCACTCCTCAATAGGTATTTTAACCTTTTTATGAGTTGCATAATTTTGCTTTCTAAGTTTTCTAACATATAATTCATCATTTTCATTTACTATATCAACAGGATATCCAAAATAAGACAATAAATTTATAAGACCATACACCTCATCAATAGATATACCCATTCTTTTTGCAAGTTCATTAACGCTCTCTTCTTTTTTTAATACTCTAGTATATATTTTTTTTGCCTCTTCATCAGTAAGCATTCTACTAAAATCAAAATTCATTATTTCCTACCCCCAATTCTTAATACCTTTGCTGTATTATAATCATCTTTATCAGTTTGATAAAATGGTGCATAAGTTGCTTCTTTTTCCTTTAATTTACCATCTTTTGTTAACTTAGCATTTAAAAGTACATATCCAACATTATGTGCAATAGCATTACTTCTAATTCTTGGTGTTGTTGCAACTAAACTAGGAACAGATATCTCCTGCATATCCCTTTCAGTAAATTGTTGATCAACTAAAATATGTCCATCAAGAATAATATCAACCTTTTCCTCACTTCTCATTGCAGCAATAGAATCTTGAGGCTTTAAAGAAATAGTTTTAGCTCTATCAAATGCACCAATTTTTAAATGTTGCGCTAAAATTTTCATTTTTCTAACATTTATTAAACATCTCATATTTCCCAAATAAACCATATCATCTCTCTTCTTAGATATTGCTCTTCCAATATCTATACCATTTTTAGATGTATGAGTTAAATCCTGATCACCTGTAATAAAATATGTAGTCATACCCTCTATATATGGATAATGATCTATTACATATTCAATTTGATCATCAGTTGTATCTTCAAATAAAGTTTGATAATAAGGATTTTTCAATGAATATAGTCCTTCAGTTATATCACCCAAATGAATTACATGCTTATATCCATTTTTATATGCAGTTTCATAAGCATTATTTAATCTAGATAATTGTTGATACTTACTTCCTAACCTAGTATCACTAATTAATAATGCCTTAAACTCAGTATCATCTCCAATATCTATTGTATGAATATTATCTCCATTCAAATTTCTTTCATCCAAATTTAATACTGTCGCATCCTCAGATGTTCCAGATACAATTATATTAATACCAGAATCCCTTAATCTTGATAAAACCAAACTAAACTCAAGTACATTTAATCCAAATCTACTACAAACATCATCACATCGTCTTTCTCTTCTAATATATTCCTTAAACTTCTTAATATCCAAATTCTCAAGTGCCATAAATACCTCCATAAAATAATGGCAATACATAATTAATAATCAACCACATTATCAATCACATATTGCCATACCCTCTACAAAAATTTTAACATAAAAGATAAATATAAACAATATTTTTTTATTATTATATATTAATCTTTTTTACATAATGACACTTTCACTATTTTATTACCAATAAATTTATAATTCCAAACTATTCTTATTTAATAAAAATTCTTTTATACCAATAATTAATATACCATCTTCATTATGCCATAGATTTATATCATCTCTTACCACAATTATTTTTTTAAAATTATCTCCTACAGAGTTTAAAGATCTAGACTCTTGATAGTTTTTTTCAGGAGTATCAATATTTAAAGCAGATTGAATATAGTATCTATTACTTGCCATATTACAAACAAAGTCTATTTCATAGTATACCCTTCCATCTTTATTTCTTGTTTCAACTACTCCAACATCAATACTATATCCTCTAATTAATAATTCATTATAAATTATATTTTCCATTAAATGATTTTCTTCTTGTTGTCTAAAA
>CAZKUP010000104.1:0-3484 GCA_964555985.1 uncultured Clostridium sp.
TTTTTATATAAAATTGTATTACAACAATGTAACATTTTCACTAAAAAGTCACACAAGTTATAAAAAAGATGGGTAAATATATTTAAAAATATAAATGAATATGCTATAATGTAAACATAAGGAGGTGTTAATATGACATGGATAATTGTTATTGCTGTAGTAGTTGTTTTAGTGCTTTATATTGTGTCAACTTACAATAATTTAGTTGTACTTAGAAATAGAGCTAAGGATCAATGGGCTCAAGTAGATGTTCAATTAAAAAGAAGATTTGATCTTATTCCTAATTTAGTTGAAACTGTAAAAGGATATGCTAAACATGAAAAAACTACTTTAACTGAGGTTATTGAAGCAAGAAATAAATTCCAATCTGCAACTACACCAGAAGAAGAAATGGCTGCATCAGGTGATTTAAATAAAGCATTAAGTAGATTAATGGTTTTAACTGAAAGTTATCCTGAATTAAAAGCAAATGAAAACTTCTTAACATTACAATCTGATTTAAAAGATTGTGAAGAAAAGATAGCAGTTTCAAGACAATTCTATAATGATACTGTATTAAAGTATGTTAATAAAATAGAAATGTTTCCTTCTAATTTAATTGCTAAGATGTTTGGATTTAAAGCAATGAAATATTTTGAAATAACTGAAGGAGAAAAAGAAGCACCAAAAGTATCATTTTAAGCACTAAAAAGTGCTTTTTTCTTTTATTTATTTGTAGTATAATTAAATCATGGTAGGTGAAATATGAAAAAGAAATTATTATTATTAATATTATTAGCATTTCCATTTTTTGTTAACGCTTCTAGTATGTATCAAGAAATTGATATACAAGAAAATGGTGATTTAAAGGTTAAAGAAAGTATTACTCTTGATGGAAGTTATAATGGATTTGAACTTGATATTGGTTATAAGTATTTTGATGAATATAAGTTATATAGTGCTGATTCTCTTGATGTAATTAGAGTATGTGAAAGTAGTAAAACAAATCCTCTTACTGATATAGGAGATTGTTTTACAAAGGTTAGTAGAGCATCTGTTGGTGATAGTCTTTTGTATACTCATGAAAAGGGTGTTTCTGAAGATAAATTTATGCTTTATAATCCAAGTTCTAGAAGAAAATCATTTTATATAGAATATGTATTAAAAAATGTAGTAGTAGGGCATAATGATATAAATGAATTAAGATTAAATATCTTAGATCATTCTTTTAAAGAAAGTCTTGATAAAGTTAGCATTAAAGTAAATTTACCTAAAACAAGTTCGGATTTAAGAGCATGGGCACATGGACCATTATGGGGAAATATTACTTTAGATGATAATAAAAATTATGTATTATTTGAAATAGATGATTACAGTGCTTATACTGCTATAGATATAAGAATGACTTTTGATAAAAATCTTACTATTACTTCTAAAGAAACTAATAGACAAATGTTAGATTCTATAATAGAAGAAGAAACTATAAGAGCAAATGCAGCTAATAAAGAAAGAGAAGACGCTATAAAAAAAGAAGAAGAAATTAGAAAAGAATATGAAAGAGTAAAAAGAGTAAAAAATATAAGTTTTTATATTATAAGTACTATATGGATTATATCAGGTATAATATTATTTATTAACTTTAGAAAGAAACATGATAAAGAATATATAAGTGAATTTAAAGAAGATTATTATAGAGATTTTCCTTCTAATCATTCTCCTGAAATAATTGAATATTTAATGAATAAAAGAGTTAGTGAAGTAGGGTTTTCATCAACAATATTAAATATAATATATAAAAAAGGTTTTATAGTAGAAAAAAAGACTACTGAAAAAGGAATAATATTTAAAAAAGAAGTAGATGATTATGAATTAATTTTAAATGATAAAGATTTAAAAGAAGAATTAACTGAGTTAGAGAAAAATATAAGAACATTTCTAGTAATAACTTATGGAGATAGTAAAGCTTTTTATTTATCTAGTTTAGATAAAGTTAATGACTCAGAAAAATCTGCTAAAACTTTTTTAAATAAATTTAATTATTGGAAAAAAGAAACTGAGAAGTTAGCAAAAAAAGAAGAATTCTTTGAAGATACTGATTCTAAAAAAACATGGTTAATATTATTTTCTATAATTCCATTTATTATGGTACCAATATATATAGAATATAATTCTTTAGTAATTTTTCTTGCTTTAATCGCGTTAGTTTTAATAATTTATGTAGCAACTTCAAATAAAAGAACTAAAAAAGGAAATGAGTTATATTTAAAATGGAATGCTTTAAAAAGATTTTTAAAAGATTTTGGTAATTTTGAAGAAAAAGAACTTCCTGAAATATCTTTATGGGAAAAATACTTAGTTTATGCTCATGTATTTGGTATTGCAGAAGAATTAAGACGGCAAATGGAGATAAAAATACCTAATATAGATAACTATTCAAATGGGTTAAATTCGTATGATTACATGAGATTAAATTATGCTATAAATAGAAGTGTTACAACAAATGTAACAGCAGCAATAAGAAATGCAAATTCTAAAATAGCAGAGTCAAATGCATCAAGTGGATCAGGCTCTGGAGGGGGATTCTCTGGTGGTTCATTTGGTGGGGGATTTTCTTCTGGCGGTGGCTCTGCTGGAGGAAGGTTTTAATATAATATAATAAGAATATGTGAATTAAATAATCATATATTCTTTTTTTGTACATATATTTTAATGAAAAGAGGTTATATGGAAAAAAAAGATATTATAAAAAGTATTGGTGGTAGAACTAATGGAGATGTATATTTAGGTGTAGTTGGTGCGGTTAGAACTGGTAAATCTACATTTATAAAAAAATTTATTGAAACTTTAGTCCTACCTAATATTGAAGATGAGTATGAAAAGAAAAGATGTATGGATGAAATACCACAAAGTGCATCTGGAAAAACTATTATGACAACTGAACCTAAGTTTGTTCCAAGTACTGCTGCTAAAATTAAGATTGATGATTTTGAGTCAAATATAAGATTAGTAGATTGTGTTGGATATGTAATAGAAGGCGCAAAAGGATATGAAGATGATAATGGACCTAGAATGGTAAGAACACCATGGTTTGAACCTCAAAATAGATACCTTAAGAAAATGCATTAAAATCCCATAAAATAGGGGATTTATATAATTTTGTTAATCTCACAAATTTATAGAAAAAGGAGATTATTGAATAAAATATGCAAGAAACTAAAGAAAGTAGCAAAAATTCTTTTATAGAGAGTCTTATAAAATATAAGAAACATTTTGGTCAAACATTCCCAATTTTAGCATTAAAAAACAATAGTCAAGAAGATATAATTTTAAAAATAGAATATGCTATAAAAAATAATGTAATGTTTAGAACAAATAATATAGTAGTGAAAAAAACAAATAATAGTAGTTCAAAGTTAAGTTATAAGGAATTGATATATAAAATAAAAAAATCAATGAGTGATATTGGTTATGATTACAATATAATTATTAATGAATACAATGACTA
>CAZKUP010000105.1:0-3474 GCA_964555985.1 uncultured Clostridium sp.
GAAATTTTACAAGAAATAAAAATAAGAGAAAAAGTTAAATAGCAAACATTTGTTTATAAAACAAAAGATGAAAAAATGAAATAATAATATATTATTTTTTAAGAAAACTTTATCATAAAGATAGAGTTTCTTTTTTCTTTATGTTATTATAATTATGGTGGTTTTATGTATTTAGACATAAATAATAAGAAATATGAAATTGTTATAACTAAAAAGAATATTAAGAATATGTATATTCGTGTTAAAGATGATTTAAAAATATATATAAATGTAAATACTTTTACTAGTGATAAACAGATAAAGGAATTAATTACTTCTAATTATAATAATATTGTTAATATGGTTTTAAAACAAGAAAAAAAGAATAATAAAAATAAGAATACTATATTAGGGAAAGATATTGATATTGTTATTTTTAATGGACAAACTCGTCCGGAATTATATGGTAATAAATTTTATATAAAAGATGATAATATTGATAAACATTTAAAAGAATATGCATTTGTTATTTTTAAAGAAAGACTTGATTATATATATCCTTTATTTAAAGAGAAAATACCATATCCAATATTAAAAATAAGAAAAATGACCAGTAGATGGGGAGTATGTAATAGAAAAGATAAAAGTATTACTTTAAATCTTGAATTAATAAAAATGGATATTAAATATTTAGATTATGTAATTATACATGAACTTTCTCATTTTGTATATTTTGATCATTCAAAAGATTTTTGGAATACTGTATCTAAATATTCACATAATTATAAAGAATTAAGAAAAGAGATGAGAGAATGATTACAAGTGTTGAAAATAAGAAAATAAAAGAAATAGTTAAATTAAATAATAAAAAGTATAGAAAAGAAAATAAGTTATTTATTGTTGAAGCTAATCATTTAGTAGAAGAAGCTTATAAACATAATTTACTTATAAGTACTTATTCTCTTTATGAAAATAATTACCCTAATAATGTAGTTGTATCTGAAAATGTAATGAGAAAAATTAGTAATTTAGATACTATTCCTAGTATCATTGGTGTTTGTAAATTTAAAAGTGAATCACAGTTAGGAAATAAAATACTAATACTTGATGATATACAAGACCCAGGTAATTTAGGTACAATCATAAGAAGTGCGACTGCTTTTAATATTGATACAATTGTACTTAGTAAAAATACTGTTGATTTATATAATCCTAAGGTATTAAGAGCTACTGAAGGAATGATTTTTAATATAAATATTATTACTAGAGATTTATATCCATTTATAAATGAATTAAAGAATAATAATTATAAAATTTTTAGTACAAATGTTGTTAATGGAAAAGAACTTTCTAATATTGAAAAACCAAATAAATATGCTATAATAATGGGCAATGAAGGAAATGGAGTAAAGATGGAATTACAAAATTTAAGTGATGAAAATATTTATATAAAAATGAGTAGTGTTTGTGAGAGTTTGAATGTAAGTATTGCAACAAGTATTATTTTATATGAGTTTAATAAGTAGGTGAAGTATGATTAATATTGGTAAATATGTAAATACACATGGTATTAAAGGTGAAATAAGAATTATTAGTGATTTTAGTAGAAAAGATTTAGTATTCACTCCTGGGTTTAAGATATATATTAAGGGAAGAGAATTTGTTATTAATACTTATAGACATCATAAAAATTATGATATGCTTACTCTTAAAGGAATTGATAATATAAATGATATTATAGATTTAAAGGGTGAAAAAGTATATATAAAAGATGAAGATATTAATACTTTTCTTATAGAAAATTTAGTTAATTATAAGGTAATAAATAATAATATTTCTTATAAAATAAAAGAAGTACTTTATAGTAAGGCACATCCTATTTTAAAGTTAGATAATAATATTTTAATTCCTTATGTTAAAGAATTTATATTAAATATTGATGAAGTAAATAAAATAGTATATATGAATTTACCAAGTGAAATGATTAAGGAGGCTTTATGAAAATAGATATATTAACTTTATTTCCAGAAATGTTTGATGGATTTTTAAATACATCAATAATAAAAAGTGCTCAAAATAGAAAATTAGTAAAAATTAATACAGTAAATATAAGAGATTATTCATTAGATAAACATAAAAAAGTAGATGATACTCCATATGGTGGTGGAGATGGTATGGTTCTTATGTGTCAACCTATTTTTGATGCAGTAAAAAGTGTAAAAAAGTGTAATTCTAAGGTAATATTAATGACTCCACAGGGAGTAAAATATAATCAAAAAATTGCATATAATCTTTCAAAAGAAGAACATTTAATTTTTATTTGTGGTCATTATGAAGGCTTTGATGAGAGAATAAGAAGTATATGTGATATGGAAATTAGTGTTGGAGATTATGTATTAACAGGTGGTGAACTTCCAAGTATGGTAATAACAGATTCTGTTGTAAGATTAATTCCTGAAGTAATAGAAGAGGGTTCACATAAAAATGATTCATTTAATAATAACTTATTAGATTATCCAACATATACTAAACCAAGAGAATATGAGGGTATGAAGGTTCCTGATGTTCTTTTATCTGGTGATCATAAGAAAATTGATGAGTGGAGAAAAATGGAAAGTGAGAAAAAGACACTTGAAAAAAGACCTGATTTAATAAAAAAATATATAGTAAAAAGAAGTACTTTAAAAGGCACAATAAAAAAAGAAGAGTTCATAGGTTTTTCTATGAATCCAAAAAATAATGCTAAAAGAACAGATGTAATAAGTGTTAAGAATCTTAAAATAGTAGAGTCATCTTTAGAAGAAAATCTTATAAAAATGAAAATAGATAGAAAAATTCAACAACTTTTAATACTAATGATGAAAGTATTAGATACTACTAGTAGTGATGATGATATTTTAGTGCTTGATGAAATAGATAGAATTAAGGGAATGGTTCTTAATGAATATGTTAAAGTACTTGGAGGTGATTATAAAAAACAAATAATTAAGAAGTTAGATTATATTTTAAAAGAATTTAATCAAAAAAGATATGTAAATGTAGAAATAATAGAGAAAAGTGGGAAAAGTAGATAATGGAATTAAAAATAAAAAGTGATAAATTAGTAATAAATTTTGATAGTGGTTTTGATGATGTAATAGAGTTTTTGGGTGCTAAAAGAGGAAGAATAAATACAAATATTACAAAAATGTACTCTGGATATATAACTTATATGTCATATACAATTGCATATTATGAGTTAGATTTAGAACATACATATACAAAAGAAGAAGTAAAAATGCTTGTAAATACTAATAAAATAGTTTTATTAGATTCAAATCCATATATGGTAAGTGATTGTGTATTAGATACTGATAAATCTTTCAGTACTTTAAAAGAATACGATTATAATAATAAAGAAAATAATAGTGAGAATAATAATAAATTAGTATTAGAAATGCTAAATAAGTATAAAAATGATATTTCTTGTAAAAAAAGATAATAAATTTTGAATAT
>CAZKUP010000106.1:0-3418 GCA_964555985.1 uncultured Clostridium sp.
AGAAATTTTACAAGAAATAAAAATAAGAGAAAAAGTTAAATAGCAAACATTTGTTCGCAAAATAAAAAGATGATTATTCATCTTTTATTTTATTATAATAATTATTTTCTAATATTTTTTTAGATATTAAAAATTTATTATATACAATTGTATTTATTTCATTTACATAATCATCATTTATATCATCATTAAATGGTGTAAATGTATTATTAATAGAATTATATTTACCTTTATTTGTAATCCAACTTCTATCGTTAAACATAATTATATTTTCACTATTAGAAAGTATATCTTTTCCAACTAAAAGTCTTGAATCATATTCTAAATTAAATAGATTTAAGATTGTAGGAAGAATATCAATACTACTAGAGTATTTATCTATTTTTATACTTTCTTTCATTTCATTATTCCATATTATAAGTGCATTTTTATGTATATCAAATTTATCATCTATTACATAATCTGTGTATGATTTTATATCTTCATTTGTAAGTCCATATGGATAATGATCTGCACTTATTACGATTACTGTGTCATCAAGTTTATTTTTTTCTTCTAATTTATTTATAAGAGTATAAAGAGCTTTATCTAACTCAATTTGAGTTGCTAAATAAGCTTTTATTTTATCCTCATAATTTAAATCATTAACATATTCCTTATTTTTTATAGCCATATCATTATCATTAAAATTATATTGTAAATGACCACTTACTGTCATGTAATAAGTCATAAATTTATCTTCATCAATATAATCATTAATACTTTCATTAATCATTTCCATATCACTTTCAGGCCATAAATTACAATTAATATTTAATCCATTATTACATGCCTTAAAATTATATCCCATATTTGGATGTGATAAATTTCTACTATAAAACTTATAATCACCATTATGATAAGCATATGTTTTATAACCTATTTTCTTAAAACTATTTCCATATACATAAGGTAAATAATTACTACTAGATTCAATCATACTCCACACCCCATCCTTAGGTAATAATGAAGTAAGAGATGTATATTCTCCATCAGATGTACTTACATAATAAATTGGACTATAAAAATTAGTAAAGTTAAAACCATTATTATATAATTTATAAAGAGTAGGAGTAAGATCTTTGTTTATAGACATTAACGAAAATGCCTCTGCAACAAATACAATTAAATTTTTTCCTTCAAACATACCAGTATAACTATTTTTATTAGTAGCTATTTCATTACTAAAATATTTATGCATTTTTATTATTTCTTCATTTTCTTCATTTTCTATTAATGAAGAAAAATCAATATCAGTAATATTATATTCATCCATATTATAATTTACTATATCATTATTTATTATTAACTCCTCATTGTATCCAAAAACAATTTTTTTAACATCTAAAACCATTTCTTCTAAAATACCAAAATTTTTTGAAGTAAGCTTAGGTATATAAGAATTATAATATAAATTATAAGATGAATATAAATCATATTTATTAATTTGAAGTAAAAATACAATAATAATATATATAATAATAGAAGTAATTATAGAATAGTAATTATTATGTTTATTAAAATTTATTTTTTTAATAAATACAAAAAAGTATATAAGTGGTACAAAAAATAATAAAATATAAAATAAATTATTAAGTATAACTTCTATAATAGAGCCAACAAATCCTAAAATTTGTCCACCATGAAACAAAGAATATACTGAATATAAAGTGTCATAGTATAAATAATATACATATTGAGATACAATTAAAAGAGAAATAAATACTGTTAATATAATAGTTATAATCTTATTAATTTTATTATTAAATAGTAATTCAATATAACTTATTATTGATGATATGATAATACTAAAAAATATAATATAAAATGTTTTTATATTAAATAAATTATTAAATACTAATAAATTAAATAATAATTCCATAAATATAATAGATAGAGTATTAAATATTAATAGATTGTATTTTTTCATGTCATCACCTTTTTAAATAATAATAAATGTCTATATTATATCATATTTTAAAAAAATAAATTGTAAAAATAATGATACTTTGATACAATATTAATAAGGAGATGAATTATGGAAATAGTTTTAAAGCAAACTGAAGAAAAAATGATTAAAGCAATTGAAAATATGGAAAAAAGATTTTTAAATGTAAGAGCAGGTAGAGCTAATCCTAGAATACTAGATAATATAATGGTAAAATACTATGGAATTGATACTCCACTTGTGCAACTTGCAACTGTATCTGTTCCAGAAGCAAGGCAACTTGTAATTAAACCTTTTGATAAGTCTTGTATTTCTGATATAGAAAGAGCTATATATGAAGCTAATATCGGACTTACTCCAAATAATAATGGTGAAGTTGTTATGCTTGTTATTCCAGAACTTACTGAGGAAAGAAGAAGGGAGTATGTTAAGGAAGTAAAAGGTATTGCAGAGGATGCTAAAATAGCACTTAGAAACATAAGACAAGATTCTAATTCTGATATAAAGAAATTAGAATTACCATTAGATGATGAAAAAAGAGGAATGGAAGAAGTTCAAGAATTAATAAATAAGTATAATAAACAAATAGATGTATTATTAAATAGTAAAGAAAAAGAATTAATGACTGTATAGGATTTAATTTTTTTCTTTTATTTTGATTTTAAATATGATATTATATTTATATAAAGATATGGAGGGTGTATGAAGAAAATTTTATTGCTTTGCTTTTTAATGCTTTTAATACCTATTAATGCATATGCAAAATATGAAGTTGTTGACTCAAGATGCACAAATTCTTATATGGTTTCATTAAGAGAAGAGGCACAAAATGTAGTTTATAGAATAAGTAGAAATACAGATAATTTATATAATATATATTTTTATAATATATCTAATAATATTGATGTAAAAAATAGTAATAATAATGCAATTATCCCTGGTCAAATTACTAATTTAAAACCTGGTTCTAAATTAAATATAAGTATTGAGGCATCAAATGAAACATATTGTAAGGGATATAAAATGTATTCTAAAACAATTATAATACCAAATTATAATAAATATTATGGAACAGATTTGTGTATTGGACATGAAGATTTAGAAATATGTTCTGAAAATATAAATATTACACTTTCTGAAGAAGAATTTAAAAAGGAACTTGAAAAAAGTAATGAATCAAGTAAAATAGATACAATTATTGAGGAACCTGATGATAATGATAATTATTTAGATATTTTATATGAATATAATATTTATATTTATGTTGTACTTGTTCTTATAGTTGGAATAGTTATATATATTATATTTAAAAATAACTATAAAAAAGATAATATTTTATAAATTATATTGTATAAAAAATTAATCTTAATATCATGATAATGTAGAATATTATTATGATATTATTTTTTTAATTATTTATTTTATGTATTT
>CAZKUP010000107.1:0-3372 GCA_964555985.1 uncultured Clostridium sp.
AATAATTATAACAAGAAATCATTGCGAAGAAAATTCATTCTATTTTACTGAAAAATATATATAGTAATTGAATAATAGAATATTTTATATTATAATTAACTTGTGTTACATACTTTTTTTATATTGTGTTATATATTGTTAGATATTTGCAATTTATATGAGGAGGAGAACAATGGAAATAAGTAAAATAAAGAAAACTTTAATAGAAAAAAACATTGGTTTACCGGGTAACCTTTATCATAAAACTCAACTAGATTTTGCATACAATAGTAATCATATTGAAGGGTCAACTATTACTCCTGATGAAACTGCAAGTATTTATGATACTGGTACAATTTTAACAAGTGGTGACAAAGTTATTGTATTAAAAGACGTTATTGAAATAAAAATACCTTGTTTAAGTATATGCTAGATACAATTTATGATAAATTATCTGAAGATATGATAAAGAAATTTCATTTTATTTTAAAAGAAGGGACTTTGTCGGATAGTGAGAAAGAATGGTTTAATGTTGGAGAATATAAAAAAAGAAAAAATTACTGCATCTCTTCCTAGTAATGTAGTAAGTGATATGAAAAATTTATTGGAATGGTATGATAATATTACTGATAAAACTATTGAAGATATTATAGAATTTCATGTTAAATTTGAAAGGATTCATCCTTTTCAAGATGAGGATGAGCCCTTAGAACAGAAAGCGACATACCTTCAAAAATGCTTACAAAATAAGGGTTTTACTGAAAATAGTAAATCTTTTTTTTACAAAAATTTAATGAAATTTATATAAACTGCTGACATTTTTTCAATAAACGGTATAATTTTGTTAGGTGGTGATACAATGATTTATATAACAGGAGATAAACATGCAGATTTTTATGAAGTATGTTATTTCTGTAAAAAAGAAAAAACTAGCAAAGATGATTTAATGATAATTTTAGGAGATTCTGGAATAAATTATTTTAATGATGAAAGAGATTGCAAATTAAAAGAAGAATTATTTAAATGTCCTATAACATTTTTCTGTGTTCATGGTAATCACGAAGAAAGAGCATCAAATATATCCACATATAAATCAAAAAAATTTTTAGGTGGCATTGTGTATTATGAAGAAGAATATCCTAATATTTTATTTGCTGTAGATGGTGAAATATATAATCTGGACAGCAAAAAAACATTAGTTATTGGCGGTGCTTATTCTGTTGATAAAGGATTTAGAGTAATGTATGGACACAAATGGTATGAATCAGAACAACCAGATGATAATATTAAAAATAGAGTAGTTGAAACTTTAAATAAAAATAATAACGAAGTAGATGTAATATTAAGTCATACTTGTCCTTATAAATATATGCCAAGAGAAGTATTTATGAGTGGGATAGATCAAAGTAAAGTTGATTATAGTACAGAAAAGTTTTTAGAAAAGATAGAAAATATTGCAAAGTATTCAAAATGGTATTGTGGGCATTATCATACTGAAAAACAAGTTGATAAAATTGAATTTATGTTTGGAAGAATCAAAGATTTTAATACAGGTGAGTTCGTTCCAAAATTTGGATATAATAATTATGAAATAGTTAGAGATGCTTTTAGTAAAAAAGAAGCTTATTTAGATAGTAGAAATCCACATTGTCCTGTTTGTAATTCTAATGATATTGTATTGCAAAAAGGTGATGGTTATAAAATATATGGTGATGATACTATTGCATTAATTTGTGAAGATTGCAAAAAAGTTTATGGATTTAATGATGTTAAATACAAACAAAATTGTCCTAGAGATTTATAAATATAAATTTGAAATAGATTTGGAATATAATCTATTTTTTTGTTGTCAAAAAATAAGGGGGTTGATAAAATGACAAATAATAAATATTGTGAAAGTACCATAAAAGTTGGTACTTTTTTTAGTGGAATAGTAAGTCCAGAAAAAGCATTGCAAAAATTAAAAGAAGAAGGATATATAAAAGATTTTAAATTAGAATTTTTTTCTGAAATAGATAAAGATGCAATCAAATCATATTGTGCTATTCATAATGTTGATGAAAGTTTAAATTTAGGAAGTATAACAGATATAAAAGGAAAAGATTTACCTTATTGTGATCTTTGGATAGGAGGGTTTCCATGCCAAGATATATCATGTGCCGGAAAAATGAAAGGGTTTAATTCTGATAGTTCTACAAGATCAAGTTTAGGATGGGAAATGATTAGATTAATTAAAGAAGTTAATAAAAAACCAAAATTTGTAATATTTGAAAATGTAGCTAATATTGTAAGTAAAGTGTTTAAAAATACATTAGATTTATTTAAAAGCGATTTAAATGAATTAGGTTATACATTATACGAAAATGTGTTAAGTGCTACAGATTATGGTATTCCACAAACAAGAAAGAGATACTTCTTAATTGCAATATTAAATAATGAAAAAGAATTTACATTTCCTAATGCTATTGGATGTAATTTAGTATTCAAAGATTTTTTAGATAAAGAGGTAGATGAAAAGTATTATTTAACTACTGATAAATATGAAATAATTGATTCTAATAGAATTAAATTTCAAAAAAAGAATAGGGAAGATGTCATATATGAAATTGATTTAGATAAATATAATCAAGGTGGAGTATGTGGAATTGATAAACATTGTAAATTTGCAATTTCATCAAGAGTATTTTCTGAACTAGGAAATGCACCAACTTTAACAGCAAATAATACAACTGATAATTCAAAAGTATTAACAAAGGAGGAATAACAATGAGAATAAGAAAAATTACTGCAAAAGAAGCATGGCGATTAATGGGATTTACTGATGATGATTATAATAAAGCTAGTAAAGTGTGTTGTGAAACATCACTTTACCATCAAGCAGGAAATTCAATCGTTGTAAATGTTATTTATCATATTTTAAAATCTTTATTAGCATAAAAAAAAGAACTAATCGTTCTTCTTGTCCATAAGATTTTCATAACCATCAAAAAATTTTCTAATATCAAAGTTATAGGTTTGAGCTATAAAGAATAAGGTATCAAGTGAAACGCCAACATCAACATTTGGGCTTTCTAATTGAGATAAAAAACTTCTGCTCATATCTATATCTTCAGCTAATTTTTCTTGCGATGAACCAATTATGTCTTTTCTTATGTTTTTCATATTTTGCCCTATTAAATTGAATAGTTCATAAGCATTCTTCATTGAAATACCTCCCATATATAATTTTATAGGAATTTTTAATTTTATACTGCTCGTTTACACTGAGCAATTTTATAATTCAAAATGCACAAAAGTGTGTTATAATTTAGTTAGCACGAAAAAAGAATACTTTTCTGGAGACTGCTGAAAAAGTTTACAAAGATTATTGTAAATGATTACAGTAGTCTTTTA
>CAZKUP010000108.1:0-3352 GCA_964555985.1 uncultured Clostridium sp.
ATTTATTACTTAGCATTTTTTTTTTATATTGTATTTTCTTATATATTTCCATTACTACTAGTATAAGTGATGAATATATCATTATATATATTAAATGTAATATTGGTAAACTCTCTATCTTAAAGAATAAACTTAATACATCTATTTCACTTACTAATATTTGAAGTATGATTGCACCAACAACAGTAAATATTATAAATATATTTGATTTAAAATTATGTTTAAATATACTTACTTTTTCACTACAACAATTTAATACTTGATAATTTTGTAAAAATACCATAAGAGTCATAATATACCCTCTTGAAAGTTCAATACTAATATTAGTATATTTAATTAAATAAAACCATAATCCAATTACAATAATACCCATAGTTATTCCAGAAACAAGTATTTCTTTATAAAGAGTTTTATCAAATAGTGCTTCTTTTGGAGGCCTTGGAGGTGTATCCATAATACCTTCTTCACTTTTCTCAAAAGATAGTGCAAAATCTTGTAAACCATCTGTTACTACATTTAACCAAAGTAACTGAATTGATATAAGTGGCATTGGTAAATCTAGTAATATTGCCACTAAAAAGAACATCATTTCACAAAGTCCACAGGAAATAAGCATATAAATTACTTTCCTTATATTTGAATATGCACATCTTCCTTCTTCAATACCATTCACTATTGATGTAAAATTATCATCAGTTATAATCATTTGTGATGTTTCTTTTGCAACATCAGTGCCACTTCCCATTGCAATACCTATATTACTTGCTTTTATAGCAGGTGCATCATTTACACCATCACCAGTAACTGCAATAAATTCACCACATCTTTTATAAGACTCAACTATTTTTAATTTATCAGAAGGAGTAACTCTTGCAAATACTTTTTTATTTTTTATCATTTCATCAAATTCAATATTTGATTTATCTTTATAAGTATCAAATTCACTTTTTTCAATTACCTCATCATAACTACTAACAAGTTCTAATTCACTTGCAATATTATATGCAGTTTTAGGATGATCTCCTGTAATCATTAATACTTTTATTCCTGCTTTTTTGCATTTTTTTATAGCATCTTTAACTTCAACTCTAACAGGGTCAACAAAACCTACTAAACCAAGGAAAGTTAAATCTTTTATATCTTCAACTCCATAACTTTCTTTTTCTTTAATAATAGAATCACTAATAGCTATTACCCTATATCCATTTTCTGCTAAAGACTCATTTTGCTTAATAAGTTTATCTACATTTATTTTTTTCTTTTCATTATTTACATTCATATATTTAGAAAAAGATAATACTTTTTCTATTCCACCTTTTACAGTACAATGAACTTCATTATTAATTTTATAAAATACACATGAAAACTTATTTTCAGATTCATAAGGAATTCTATGTAATATTTGTATATCATCATCATTAACATTTGCTTTTTTTGCTAAAAATTTAAAAGCAATATCTATAGAATCTCCAAATACTTCTCCTATAATATTAGCTTCATTATTTATTGTTCCTAAAAGTGCAATTGTATTTATTTGATCAATATTATCATCATAATTAATACTACCTTCCATATTATATCCACTACCATCAATTTTAGACATAGATTCATTAGGAAGAAGTATTACTTTTGCAGTTTGTTCATTAACAGTTAAAGTACCTGTCTTATCACTTGCAATAACTGTACAACTACCTAAAGATTCAACACTATTTAACTTCTTAACTAATACTCCTCTTTTTTGCATTCTACCTGATGATACAGTAAGTGCCATAGTTAATGCAAGGGGAAGTCCTTCAGGCATTGCTGATACTGAAAGCGCTATTACGGATGCAAAAATTTGAGATATTTCATAATCTTTTATAAATAATATTACTGTAATTATTAATGCAGTAACAATTGTAATTTTACATATTAACTTAGAGAATTCTTCAATTCTAATAGTAAGTGGTGACTTAGTTTCAACTGCATTATTAACATCATTTGCAATTTTACCTATTTCAGTATTAGAGCCAGTTTCACAAACTATACCAACTACTCTTCCTTTTACAACAGAAGTTCCAGCATAAAGCATATTCTTTCTATCACTTAAAATTGTATCACTAGATAATACCTCATTACACTTTTCAATGGAAATACTTTCACCTGTTAATGTTGATTCGTCAATAAACAAATTATATGCATCAATTATTCTTATATCCGCACTTATTTTATCACCAGACTCTAAAAGAACAACATCACCCACTACTAAATCTCGTGAATCTACAAGTATCTTTTCATTATCTCTTATTACTCTTACTGAAACATTAACTAAACTACTTAAAGCATCAATAGTCTTTTCAGCCTTATATTCTTGATAAGTACTTAATATTAAATCAACTATAACTATAAAAACTATTACTATCGCATCAGTATATTCTTTTAAAAATATAGATACTATTACAGTAAATATAAGTAATAACAAAATAGGACTACTTAACTCAGATAAAAGTATATCTAAAATACTTTTCCCCCTCTTCTTAGGTAGTTCATTCTTGCCATAAATATTTAATCTATTTAATGCATCACTCCCACTAAGACCATCCTTAGAACTTTTTAACTCATTATATATTTCATTTAAATTCTTATTATGCCACATATCTTACCTCACTAATATAATTATAGCAAAATAAAAAAAATAAGAAAATATATATAATTTATTTTCTTTTATTAATAAATATTTTAAGTAGAATCTAATTATTTCTACAAACTCATTTCTATTTAATATTACTTATATAGTTATAAAACATAATTATATAATCTTTGCTATACTGCTACTTAGTTTTACAACACTTAAGTTTGTTGTTTTTTATATTTTTTAAAAAATATAAAAAAAAGACTGGCAACTACCTATCTTAGCATACACTATTTTCGGCGTATAAGTGCTTAACTTCTGTGTTCGGAATGGGAACAGGTGTATCCACTTAGCCATCATCACCAGTACAAATATAGAGAAACTAATTCTCTGAAAACATGATAATATAGGTTTTGCAACAAATTAGATAGGGTTAAATCCTCGACCTATTAGTACTAGTCCGCTCAATTTATCACTAAACTTCCACTTCTAGCCTATCAACGTTGTAGTCTTCAACGGGTCTTACTATTTTCATATGGGAAAATTCATCTTGAAGAAGGTTTCACACTTATATGCTTTCAGCGTTTATCCTCTCCGCACATAGCTACTCTGCACTGCCACTGGCGTGACAACAGATACACCAGAGGTGCGTCCATCCCGGTCCTCTCGTACTAAGGACAGCACTTCTCAATTTTCCTACGCCCACGACGGATAGGGACCGAACTGTCTCACGACGTTCTG
>CAZKUP010000109.1:0-3186 GCA_964555985.1 uncultured Clostridium sp.
ATAATTATTTCTTTTTACTTTAAAAAATAAATTAATTAATGTATAATTAATTTAAAGGAAAGTGATTATATGAAAAAAAATGCATTTACTTTAGTAGAACTTTTAGCAGTATTATCAATTTTATCAATATTGATAGTTATTTTCGTACCATCTATTATTAATAATTATTCAAAGAAAAAAGAAGAATCTTTAGAAACAATTTATGGAATAATAGAAGCTGCTGCTAGAAATTATGTAATTGATTACGATATTAATTCACCAAGTCAAATTCAATTAGAAGACTTATGCAAAAAATATTTAGAATGTCCAATTACTAATCCTGTTACTGATGAAGAAATAAGTGGATATGTTAATGTAGAAAATAATACATATGAATTTGTTTCTAATTAATGAGGTAGAAAATGAATAGGAAAGTATTAGAATTTATTGTTATGGAAAAGAGTGAATTATTAGAATTTTTATATAAAAATATAAATAAAAGTAAAAATAATATAAAAACTCTTTTAAAGAATAATTGTGTTTATGTAAATGAAAAATGTATTACTAAACATAACTTTATATTAAATAAAAACGATTTATTAAAAATTAAATTATATAATACTAATATTGATATATTATATGAAGATAATGAATTAATAATTGTTAATAAAAAGTCAGGTATATTATGTGTATCAACTGATAAAGAAAAGAATAAAACTCTTTTTAGAGAAGTTTCTGATTATGTTAAGAAAAAAAATAAATCAAATAAAGTTTTTATAGTTAATAGAATAGATAAAGACACTAGCGGGATTGTTGTTTTTGCAAAAAATAAGCATATAAAAGAATTACTACAATCTAAATGGAATGATATAGTATTAGAAAGAGTTTATATTGCCATAGTAGAAGGTATTACTTCAGAAAGTGGAGTTATTAAGTCTTATTTAAGTGAGAATAAAGAACATATTGTATATAGTAGTAAAAAAGGTAAATTAGCAGTTACTAAGTATGAAAGAATAAAATATAATAATAATTATAGTATGCTTAGAATAAATTTATATACAGGAAGAAAAAATCAAATAAGAGTACATATGAAAGATATTCATCATCCTATATTAGGGGATGAGAAGTACGGTAATAAAAAAAGTGCAGAAAGACTTATGCTTCACTGTGAATCAATTGAATTTATAAATCCAATAAATAATAAAAAGATAAGAGTAAAATCTAGTTATCCAAAAGAATTTGATAATATATTTTAAGGAGTGAAATAATGAAGAAAATATTAATTTTTTTAAGCTTGTTTTTAATAGTATTTATTACTGGATGTAATAATAAAAAAATGTATAAAACAAGTTTTATGTATATGGATACATATATTGAAATTAAAATTTATGATGTAGATAAAGATAATGCTAAAAAATATCTTGATACTGCTAAAAATATGTATAAAGAGTATCATGAATTAACAGATAGATACAATGAATATGATAATATTTATAATTTATATTATATAAATAATATTTTAAAAGTTAACGAAGAAATTCAAATAGATGATAGACTTAAAGATTTAATAGAGTATGGAATAAAAATGTATAAAGATACAGATGGTTATATAAATATTGCAATGGGAAATGTAATAGATGTATGGAAAAGTTATAGAGAAGAAGGTGTAGATGTACCAAAAACATATGAATTAATGAATAAAAATATAAATATTAATAATATTAGTTTAGATGGTAATAAATTTATAAAAAAGGGCAATATAAAACTAGATTTAGGAGCATATGCGAAAGGATATGTAACAGAAGAAGTAGGAAAATATTTTGAAGAAAATAATATAAATAAATATTTAATTAATGCAGGTGGAAATGTAAAAGTAGGTACAAAATATAATATAAGTAAATATAATATTGGACTAGAAGAACCATTTAATACAGAAAATATTTATAAAACTTTATCCGTAGAAAATGTAAGTATAGTAACTAGTGGAAGTTATCAAAGATATTATAAAGTAAATGATGTTATATATAATCATATTATAAATCCAAAAACATTATATCCAGAAAATTATACAAAAAGTGTAACAGTTATTACTAAAGATAGTGCATACGCTGATATTCTTTCTACATATTTATTTTTACTTCCTATTGAAGATGGAATTAATCTTGTTAATAGCCTAGATAATGTAGAAGCAATATGGTATGCAGATCAAATATATTATTCAAAGGATTTTAATATATATGAACAAATCTGATATTAAGTTAATACTAATAATATTTTTATTTTCTTTTTTAATATATATAATATTTAATAGTAATAACTCATCAAAAGCATATGTATATTTTAATAATGATAAAATTTTAACTATAGATTTAAATAAAAATGAAATTTATAGTGTAATGGGATTAAATGGAGAAGTACAAATAGAAGTAAAAAATAATAAATTAAGAGTTATAAAAGAAGAGTCACCATTACATTTATGTAGTAGTGAAGGTTTTAAAAATAAAGGTTCAATAGTTTGTTTACCAAATAAAATAGTAATAACATTTGATAGTGATGAATTAGATGCGATAGTAGGTTAGGTGAAGTATGAATACAAAAAATATAGCAAAAATATCAATGCTTTTAAGCATATCAGTAGTTCTTTCATTAATAGAGAGCATTATACCAATATTTAATGGAATAGTTCCTGGAATAAAACTGGGTCTTGCAAATATAGTAATAGTATTTTCACTTTACTATTTATCATTTAAAGAAGCAATATATATAACAATACTTAGAGTAATTATAATGGGTATACTTAGAACAGGACTTTTTAGTATTAGTTTTTTCTTCAGTATCTCAGGTGCATTATTAAGTATAATATCCATGTATATAGCAAAAAAAATAACAAAATTAAGTATAGTAGGAATAAGTATTATTGGTTCAATATTCCATAGTATAGGCCAAATAATAATAGCAATTATATTCTTATCAAATATAAACATAATATATTACCTACCAATACTACTTATAAGTTCAGTTATAACTGGATTTATAGTAGGAATAATATCTAATAAACTTATAGAAAGATATAGTGAATAAAACTATTTCTTTTTATTTTATAATTATTTACAAATTAATTTATACAACAATATTATTAAAATCACTTATAATATAAGGAAAACTTATAAAAAAATAGGATAAAATTATTTTTTTAAATAAATTTTT
>CAZKUP010000110.1:0-3017 GCA_964555985.1 uncultured Clostridium sp.
GAAAACCAACATTTCATTTTACCGATTTCCTACATTTTATTTTACCATTTACATTCGTCATCAACTATACCTTTATCATATAGTTTATTTATCGTTTTTAAGTGTTTTTTCATCCTTTGTTTAGATGAATATCTAAGTTTGACTATAATTCTACCTTTACCGGTTAAAATGTGTCTATAACCTAAAAAATCAATGCCATTTCTAACAATTCCTATTTGTGTCTTTTGATTTAACTTTAAATCTAATAATTCATTACATAATTTATCTATTTCATTCTTACAATAATTAAGATATTGTTTATCCCTATGTATTAATATCATATCATCCATGTATCTCACATAGCATTTTATTTGTAATTTTTCTTTTATATATCTATCTATTTTATTTAGATAATAAAGTGCAAACCATTGACTTGATTGATTTCCCAAAGGCAATCCTATACTAGCATTATCCGGTTGTTCTCTTATTAATTTTATAATAAGCCACATTTCATCTTCTGAAAAATCTATTTCTTTTAAAAGATTAATTAATATATCATGATTAATACTAGGAAAATACTTTTGTATATCACACTTTAAAAAATATATATTATTGTTATTTCCCTTTATATATTCTTTTCTTAAAAATTTATGTAATCTATTAATTGCAAAATCTGTACCTTTACCTTTTCTACAAGCACAATTATCATAAATCAATTTTTTCTCTATTTTTGGTTTTAATGAAATATCACAAAAACATCTAACAACTACTCTATCTTTAAAAGGTAATGCTTCTATTAATCTTTCTTTTGGTTCATAAATATAAAATTTTTTATACTTACCTAATTTATATTTTTTAGTTGTTAATTCTTTAATCAATTCATTTAAATTAAATGATAAGTTTGTTTCAAACCTAATTACTTCTCCTTTATGTTGTTTTGATTTACGACAATTTTTATATGCTTTATATAAATTTTCAAAAGTAAATATTTCTTCTAATTTCATAGTTGCCTCCTAATAAAATAAACACCCCTTATAACGCACAAAGAATATATTATTCGTTGCTTGTGTGAGTGTTTTTATATTTTTCCATCGCACTAATTTCTTTTAGCGATTAGAAAAGAAGAAAATTCCTTCACCTTACAATTCTGACTTATTTTTCCTAAAATATGTTTCTCTGATCTGTTTTCTAGACTCTATTAAGAATCTCTTCAAAAGTGAATCTGGACGAGCCCCACCATTGCGTTTGTTAACATTGTTCCAATTTCTATTACCATTTTTGTTAACGACGCGCGCGTGAAAACTAACAAGGGCTCTAAAAAGCTTAACGCACTAAATTAAATTTTCTCCTTAATTAAAGGTCTTTCAACCTAAAATCCTAATTAATGTTTTCTCCATCTTTCATCATCGCTCTTTTTCCAAGCAACAATTAAATTAATGGCTTCTGCTAATTGCATTGATATTTGTTTATATTGTCTATTTAAAATACAACCTGAGTTTTCTGCTACCATTGCTACATACCCTAATAGTTTTAATTTTACTATTGCTTCTTTCTGTAGTTCTTCTCTTTTTGTTTTATTAGTTTGTGAATCCATTCTAATAAAATTTGCTTCTAATAATAATTCTAAAGTATCTAAGCAATAGTTTTGCATTCTATTTATAAACACTCCTCTAAACTTCTTAGGAGATTTTTCTGTTACTGCTATTACATAAGCACCTAACTTTTTAACTACAGTTATAACTATTAAATCATTTGAATTAGAAGGTATTTTAGATATTGCTTCTAGTTCTTTATCTTCTAATTCTACTTTTTCTTTTAGTTTTTTTGTATTTAATTTTTCATCATTTGCTGTCGCTATTGCTTTTTTTACTGCAACGGTATCATCTACACTATTTGAACTCTTTTCATATACTTCAATTTGTTTTGGTATTTTCAAACTGCTATCTCTACTTACCTGTAACATAAACTCCCCCTAACATAAAAATTATTTCAATTTAAAACACTTCATAGTAATAGAAGTGCTTTAAAGAAAGTAGGATTTGGTACTGCTAATTACTACTTAAACTATTTGTTTGTTAAACAAAAATATATTGTTGATAATCTCAAGATTATCCATAATAACACTTTATCTACCTCTTTAGGAGTTATTATACTACTTATACAGTAATCTTTAATAAACTCTATTTTTATAGGTAAAGTTATTTTTCTATTATTTCTTCCTGCAACTTTTGCCAGTAAATCATCAGCAATTAAATCACCTTCAGAAACTATTGTGTCATCATTTCCAGCACTAAAGAAATCTGTAATTTCATCTACTTCTTTAGTTACTTGTTTGTGCTTTTCCACAGAATAAATTGGCTTTAAAAGTTCTAAATATTTATTTATCAAACTTTCCATAATTGTTGAAACTTCTGTCTTTGATAACCCTTTTGAACTATTAATTATACTTGTTAATTCATAATGATATTCTATGGCTCTTATTGTTTTTATTTTATCTTCTATTGTGCTATGTATTGTATCTACATATTCGTTTAAATTTTTCTTCATTTTTAGCTCCTTTTTAATATTACCTACTTTCTTAGCACAACAGCACAAATATCAACATTTTTTTGTCTTTTATTTACTTATAATTAAATTAACTTACTACATAGTTAGTATGGTTCATTTTTAATAAACTTATTACAATAGTAGTAAGTATGGAAGGATGTGATGGCAATTAAATTAGAATCTAATGCTCGTAAAATTTTAGCAAATAACATCGTTTACTATAGATTAGAAAAAGGTTGGTCCCAAGAAGATTTTGCAGATAAGCTTGGAACTACTCCTACTTATGTTTCTAATTTAGAAAATGCTAAAAGAAATACTAGAATCGACTATATCGATCACATCGCAACTGTTCTTGATGTTGAACTATTTCAATTATTCGTTAAAAGAGAAAACATTGAAAATCGTCGTATTCCTAGACGATAAAGAATACAGAAAAGGAGGCTGCTGAAAAAGTAGTAAAATAAAAACTGATATTTTATAGATTTCATCTT
>CAZKUP010000111.1:0-2953 GCA_964555985.1 uncultured Clostridium sp.
TCCTGTAGGCCCAGTAGGTCCCGCAGGTCCTGTAGGCCCAGTAGGTCCAGTAGGTCCAGTTGCTCCTCTTGGTCCTGTGGGTCCAAAACAAAAAATTGGTTTTAATCTACAATTATCATTGTTATTAAAATTCATATTTCCTCCGCTCATATTATCGTATGTTTTATTAATAATTTGATAAATTGAAATTGTCCTACAAATATAAATTAATTTTGTAATCTAATTTTTTATATAAAAAGTGATGACTATAAAATATAGTAAAGATGAAATAAACATATTTGCTATTGAATGTGTTAAAGTTTCCAAATATAATGATTATAGTATTTTAAATATGGTTTTGTATTATTTAGAGTATTAATACTAAGAATGTATTTTTAATTTATTGTTTAAGAAAAAAATAAAATTCTACTTTTAATTCGTGTATCTAATTTAATTAAAAATATAAAATAAAGTTGGAGGTTGAAGAATATGAATCAAGAAAAAATAGGAAAATTTATTAAAGAAAAAAGAAAGGAAAAGGGTTTAACACAAGAAACTTTTGCTGAAGAATTAGGTGTATCAAATAGGTCTATCTCTAAGTGGGAAAATGGTAAATGTCTACCAGATATATCTTTATATAATGATATATGTAAAATACTATCTATATCATTAACAGAATTTATAATGGGAGAAGAGATAAAAGAAAATATAAAAATAAAAGAATCTGATGAAAATATAAATAATGTTATAAATGAAGTTAAAGAAAAAAATAATATTTTTGATAGAATAATAAGATTATGTTCGTATCTTTCATTAATATTTTCAATATTTTTGTATTCTAATAATAAAAATGGAATTCATTTATTAATTATATTTGTTTCATTATCAACTTATTTAGGTATGAATAAAATAAAAAAATCATTTATTAGAATAAAAAATAATAAATCATTATTTACAAATATTATTCTATTTATATCATTTACAATATATAATATTTACTTATTTTGACTACACTCAATATATTTCTTTATATTAAGTATTGCTCTTGTATTAATAGTAATAGGTTTATCTATTAAAAATAAAAATTATGATTTAATTATTTATGTTATGGTACTTATTCTATTCTATCTATTTTCTTATGTATTTAAAATTTTTATAAGTTTCATGATGTAAAATTTTTAACAATAATTTTATATTAACATTATGTATAAATAAATCACATAATTTGCCCATATATTTTTATAATATTAACATATTTTTTTGATATACTATAAATAAGAGGAGGAAATATGAAAGATAAAATAATTATATTTATAGTAGGGTTGTTACTAGGTTCAATTATCTCTACAGCAGCTATTTATATTTATACTATTGCAAATAATAAAAATAGTAATAATGATATTAGAATGGAATTACCTAATAAAGATATGATGAATGATAAAAATATGACTAATCCACCAGAAATGCCAAATAATAAAAATGAAAAATAGAGGTGAAATGTGAAAAAATTAAAATATTTATTTATTGCAGTTATGTTATTATTTACAACAACTGTATTTGCTAAAGAAGATATAACTTATGTTAATATAGAAACAAATAAAATATCAAATGATGGAAAAACTTATAAAAGTATTACAAAGTATGAAACGTTAGATGAGTTTTTAGTTGATTATAATAAAAATAAATTACCAGAAGTATATTTAACTACTTTCTTATTTGATGGAGTTTCAAGTGTTAAAAGTCCTGATTTAGATGATTTTATAGAAAACAATTCTAATACTACTAAAATAAAAACATTAGAAATAAATGTCTTAAATATTAATTTAGTTGGTAGTGTAGAAATAACTGGCTCTAAAAAAGGAATAATGATTGCAGTCAATACAAATGATAAAAAAGGAAATATAAATATTATTTTAAATAATGTTAATATAGATACTGATACTAAAAAAGCTCCAGTAATATATGTTTATAATAAAGACATAAATTATACTGATGCACACGTTACAATAAGTGCAAAAAAAGACACTAAAAACTATCTAGAAGGTGGTAAATTTAAAAAGGTTAGTTTAATTCCTAGTGATGAATTAGATAATTATAAACAATATTATACTAGTGAACAATTAACTAATTACGAAAAGTATTCATCATATTATGGAATATATACAAAAAAAGAAATAAGTAATATATTATTTGCTACTGTTAAAGCAGATAATGAAGGTTTAAGAGATGGAGATCCTTATTACTTTTATAAAGGCAGTGGAGCAATAAGTTCCGATATAGATTTATATTTTGAAGGAGAAGGATTCTTAAGCGTTATTAGTAAAAATAAAGAAGGTATAGAAACGAAAGGAAATCTTGTTTTTAGTGGAGGAATAGGCGACTATGAAATATATGCACAAGATGATTGCCTTAATACAACTACCTCAAATAGTTCTAATTCAAGTGTTCATAACGACTTAATAATAGATGTAAATTCATTACTTGCAGTAGTAGATGATGAAGGTGATGAAGGTGATGCAATAGATTCAAATGGAAGTCTTACTATAAATGGTGGAACAATATATGCATTCGCACATTCAAATAGTGGCGATGCTGGGTTGGATTCAAAAAAAGGCACTATTATAAATGGTGGTACTATAATTGCAACAGGTAATATGGCAGATAAAATATCTAATGAATCAAAACAAAAATATATTTATGTAAGCTTTAAAAACAAAATTGCAAAAGATACACTAATAACTATAAAAACATTAGATGATCAAATAATAACATCATTTAAAACAAATAAAGATATAACTACATTATTTTATAGTACAGAAGATTTAGATTATGACTCATTTAAAATATATACTGGTGGAGAAATAGAAGGCTTAGAAGAAAATGGACTATATACTAAAATAGATAGTTATAAAAATGGTACAGAAATAGAATATACTGCTGCTTCAATGTTTAATAGAGATATGAATGAAAAAAA
>CAZKUP010000112.1:0-2894 GCA_964555985.1 uncultured Clostridium sp.
AAAAGAAATAATTATATTAACTAATTATTTCTTTATTTTATTTTTATTCATTAACATCTAATTTTAAAACTTCTTCTTTATTTTCATAAGTTATTTGTATTTTATCATTTTCTTTTAAAAATGGAAGTATATTATTAATTTTTATTGAAATAATATATATTTCATTGTTAGAATCTAATATATGATAATATGTATTACCATCTATTACTGATGATTTAATTTCTTTTATTGTTATTTTTTTAGTTATTAATTTATCTTCATTAACTATTTTTTCATCACCTAAATAATTATTAGCAGCTTCTACTATTCCTTTAGATGCATCTGTTACTGAAACTTTTTGATAATCTTTTACATCTACAAATGCATACATTTTTACAAGTCCAGCAGCGTCTTTTAGTGATAATAAGTATGTTGGTTTTCCATTAAAATTAATTAGTAATGGAAAAGATGCTCTATAATTCATTTGTTGTACTTGCCCTAAAGCACTTGCCATTGCAGAATATTCTTCCGCACCTGCAATTTGATAAAATACTGTTTCTTTTGTTCTCATATTTGCAAGGATAAATCCAATATTAGATTCATCTTGTACAACTGAGGTAATTCCTGTATATAAATATACATCATCATTCATTATTGTATAGTTATACCCTTCTGTTGTAGCAACAACTTCTTTTTGACCAAATAATGTATTTAAAAATCCATTTTTATATAAACCCCAATCATTAACTTGTTCAATTATTAGATCAGCGTCATACACATGATCTACCCATTTAGGTATATCTTTTAATTTATATTTTTTACAATTTCCATCAACTGGATTAAATATAATTACACCTGACACATCTTTTTTAAGACCTATTCCTGTATATTTAATAATTGGTATAATCCAATATGGATTTCCTTCATTATCTATTTCAAAATTTTCATTTCCAAATATTAATGTTGGATAAGTTATTCTTAATTTTCTATATAAATTTTCAAAAAATAATGCAGATGGTGAATACTTCATGCCTTGATTTAATCTTGTTAATTTAGACTCACCAGATACTGAATTAACTGTAATGTATGCGGGAATACCTTCTTTTCTATTAGTAAAATATTTTATTATACTTGAATACTCTAATGGTGTTACTCTAATTATTTCATCATTATAATTTATTTGAGTATAAAGAAGTGAAACACTAAATTGACTTACTAAATCAGTCATTTGCCCCATTACTCTATCTCCTAATTTTCTACTTGAATCTTTATCAAGTAGAGGTATGTGATTAAAATCTACTTCTTTTACATCACTATTAAAATCACCATTTTCATCAATTAAAATACGAGAATAATAACTATTTGAATTAAATATTGGTGAACATACAATGTTTACAAGTAATATAATAGGTATGATAGATATAATTAATAATGATAAATATTTAATACTCTTATTTTCTACTTTTAGTCTATTATGATTTATAAGTAAATTTATAAATAAATTTGGTATTGAAATAATTATATAAAATGAACTTATAATTATTAAATACATATAAAATGATAATGCATGTAAGTTAATAGGTGGTAGCATAAAATAATACACTATTAAAGCAAATATAAATGTTAATATAATTCTTATAAATAAATTATTTTTCATATGATCATCTCCTAATATCATTATATCAAAATATTCTTAAAGTTAAAGTGTTTTAAAGTATTTTTTTATTAACTAAGAGGTCTTTCTAATTCAATATCATAATAATATAATGTATTATCATTTATATTATTTTTTAGATATTTAATTATATCTTTTTTATTATAATATTTATCATATGGAATAACGCATTCAAAAATAATATTAGTATGACTTATTCCTTCTACTATTCTAAAATCATGTATTTCAAGTGTATTATCAAGTGTTTTTAATGTTTTAATTACTTTTGTTTTCAGTAAATCATTTTTCTTATTAAATACCATTACTGGATCAATATGAATTGTTAAATTAATTGAATTGTTTTTAAAATCTCTTTCTATATTATCAATTATATCATGTGCAGTAATTAGATCTAATTTTGAATCTACTTCAGCATGTACAGTAATAAAATTATTATTAACTCCATAATTATGTATTACAAGATCATGTATTCCAATAACATATTGGTATGCGAGTAACTTATTTTTTATTTCTTCTACATATTTAGCACTTGGCATAAGTCCAATAATTGGATCAATTACTTCTCTTATCATTTTAATACTATTATAAATCATTATAATTGACACAATTACTCCAATGTATCCATCTAAATTTATATTAAATATTTTCATTATTATCATTGATAAAAGTATTCCAATTGATGAAATAATATCATTTTTAGAATCTAGTGAACTAGTTTTTAATGTATCTGAATCTATTTTTTTAGAATAGTACATATATAATTTCATTTGAATATATTTAATAATAATACCAAGAAGTAGTACAATAAATGTAATATAAGTTATATTTATTGCTTCTTTAGAAAATATTTTAATTATAGATTCTTTAAAAAATAATGCTCCAGTTAATAACATAAATATAGAAATAAATAATCCACAAATATATTCATATCTAGCGAACCCATATGGATGATGTTTAGTAGGTCTTTTATTTACTAAACTAAATCCTATTATTATAAGAACAGATGAAAATGAGTCTGTAATATTATTAATAGAATCAACTATAACACTTACACTATTTGAAAGTATTCCTATTATTAATTTAAATATTCCAAGTAATAAATTAGATATAAGACCAATAATTCCCGCTGTTATACCATATTTATTTCTATTTTTTATATTAGATATATTTTCTTTTTTCATAGCCTCTCGTATAATCAATCTTATAGAAATATTAATTAATTTCTATTATTGATTAATCC
>CAZKUP010000113.1:0-2821 GCA_964555985.1 uncultured Clostridium sp.
TAAAATGTGAATAAAACTTGCCCTAAATAAAAAAATAGGTTAAAATAATATTTGTAAGGAGAATGGTTATGGCAGTAAAATATGATGAAAGTTCGATAAAAATATTAGAAGGACTTGAAGCAGTAAGAAAAAGACCAGGAATGTATATTGGATCAACAGATAAAAGAGGATTACATCATTTAGTATGGGAAATTGTTGATAATTCAATAGATGAAGTTATAAATGGTTATGGAAATTATATAAAAATTATTATACATAGTGATAAGAGTGTATCTGTAACAGATGAAGGAAGAGGTGTTCCTGTTGGAATGCACTCAAGTGGTAAAAATACTTTAGAAGTTATATATACTGTTCTTCACGCAGGTGGTAAGTTCCAAGAAGGCGGGTACAAGGTATCTGGTGGACTTCATGGAGTAGGTGCTTCTGTTGTTAATGCTCTATCTTTATGGATGGAAGTAACTAGTAAAAGAGATGGTGGAGAATACTTTATTAGATTTGAAAAAGGTGGACATGTAAGTATACCTGTAAAAAAGGTTGGAAACACAAATAGAACAGGTACATCAGTAAGATTCATGCCTGATCCTGAAATATTTTCATCAACTACATTTTCTTTTACTACTATTTGTGAAAGAATGCAAGAAAGTGCTTTTTTATTGAAAGGATTAACTGTTGAAGTAATAGATGAAGAAGATAAAAAGCAAGAAAAATTCCATTATGAAAATGGTATTGAATCATTTGTTGAATATATAAATGAAGATAAAAAGAAATTACATAAAGTAATTAATTTTACAGGAATTAAAGATAGAATAGAAGTAGATATTGCAATGCAATATACTGATAGTTATTCTGAGAATATTGTTTCATTTGTTAATAATGTTAAAACAAGTGATGGTGGAAGTCATGAAGTTGGATTTAAAACTGCTTTAACAAGAGTATTTAATGATTATGCTAAAAGTAATGGTTATTTAAAAAATAAAGATAAATCTTTTGAAGGAACTGATGTTCGTGAAGGACTAACTGCAGTAATATCATTAAAAATACCAGAAGACTTATTACAATTTGAAGGACAAACCAAGGGTAAATTAGGTACTCCTTCTGCAAGAACAGTTGTAGAAAGTATTGTAAGCGAAAAATTAGAATTTTATTTAGAAGAAAACAAGGAAATTGCTGTAAATATTGTTAATAAAGCATTAAAAGGAAAAAGTGCAAGAGAAGCTGCTAGAAAAGCAAGAGATGACGCTAGAAGGGCAAGTGGAACAAAGAAAGAAAGAAATTTAAGTGGTAAATTAACTCCCGCACAAACAAAAAATCCTAAAAAGAATGAATTATTTTTAGTAGAAGGAGATTCAGCAGGAGGAAGTGCAAAACAAGGAAGAGATAGAAAATTCCAAGCAATATTACCTCTTCGTGGTAAAGTAATTAATACAGAAAAAGCAAAATTAGAAGATATATTTAAAAATGAAGAAATCAATACAATGATATATACAATTGGTGCTGGAGTTGGAAATGATTTTAATATAAAAGATTGTAATTATGATAAAGTAATAATTATGACCGATGCTGATGATGATGGGGCACATATTCAAGTATTACTTTTAACATTTTTCTATAGATATATGAAACCACTTATAGAAAATGGAAGACTTTATATTGCAATGCCTCCACTTTATAAATTAGATTACGCTAAGGGTAAAACAGAGTATCTATGGACAAATGAGGAATTAAAAGAAAAAACTGGGTATACTAATATACAAAGATATAAAGGATTAGGTGAAATGAACGCAGATCAATTATGGGATACAACAATGGATCCTGAAAAAAGAAGTTTAATAAAAGTTAATATAATAGATGCAGTTTTAGCAGAAAAAAGAGTAAGTATACTTATGGGAGATGCAGTTGAACCTAGAAAAGAATGGATAGAAGAAAATGTGGAATTTTCTTTAGAAGATGATTATAAAATAAAAAAGAAATAAGTAGGTGTTATATGAAAAAGGTATTAAAAATAATATTAGTAATAATAATAGTATTATCGTCAATATTTTTATTAGATTTTATATTTGTTAAATTAATAGATAGACCAATATTTATGATAAAAAAAGATAATATATATTATGGAATAGGGTATAAATATGTTAATTGTGATAATAATATGGTACTTATAAGTTATACATCTAAATATAATTGTAAAATTAATAAAGGAGAAGTATCATTATTAGATTCAGTAAAATTTAAAAGTGAATACTCTAATGTAGGTGAGAATAATGTATTTGTATATAGAAATATAAATGAAATAATATCAATATTAAATAATGGTACAGGAATAATATATTTAGGATTTCCAGAATGTAAATGGTGCCAAGCATATGTACCTTATTTAAATGAAGTAGCTAAAGAATTTAATCTAGAAAAGATATACTACTTTAATATATTAGAAGATAGAAAAAATAATACAAAAGAATACTTACAAATAGTAGATATACTAAAAGATTATTTAAACTATGATGAAGAAGGTAAAAAAAGAATTTATGTACCTACAGTAATAGCAATAAAAGAAGGAAAAATAATAGGATTTGATGATGAAACATCATTAGATACTAAAAATTTAGATAATCCAAAAGATTACTGGACTAATGAAGAAGTAAAAGATTTAAAAGAAAAACTTACTAAAATGATAAAAGAAGTTAATTCTATGATTTGTACAGAATGTAATAAATAATGTAAACTAGTGTAAAAAGGTGAAGAAATTCATCTTTTTCTATTGACAAACATGGGGGGGGGGGCATGTTATGTGAACGTTCACATAACATGCCTTATGGGAAGT
>CAZKUP010000114.1:0-2817 GCA_964555985.1 uncultured Clostridium sp.
AATTATTTATTTTATGTATTTTTATTGACTTATTTATGTTATTACTTTATAGTTATAAGTATAGGGTGGTGGTTGTATGAATATAGATAATGCATTAGTAATGCTTTATAAAAAAGAATTAATTAGTAATGATGAAGAAAAAATGGTGTATAAATTAATGCCTTATGAATTAAGTAAGGGTTCTATTTCGGATGGAGTATTTTTTTGTGGTGAATATCGCTATGATTATATAGAAATATCTAATGATGAATTAGGTTATGCTTTTGTTTTGGATTTGGAAGAAAAGGATTATTCTAATTGTGATAATGATTTAAAAGAATTTTTTGAGAAGAAAGAGTTTTATTTAACTAAATTACAAGATGATGATTTAAGAACATTTGTTATGATGGATGATGATAATTTAGAAGAAATAAGTATGTATAAGTTTGATAATTTAATGGATATTTTTAATCAATATATTGAGATATTAGAAAAAAATAGATTAAAATCTTCTAGTGAATTATTTGATTTGGTTAAAGGTTCAGTAATGTGTCAAGATGATCAAATTAAGAATATTGTATCTATTATTGCAAAAAATCAAAGAATTGATAATCCATTATTAAGAAGTAATATTTTGGTATGTGGTAATGCTGGTGTTGGTAAAAGTCAAGTATTTAATAGTTTATATTTAAATTCTAATATTCCTATTGCATTTATAGATGCGACTGATTATAAAAGTAATTCTAATAAAAGTATGGATGATATGCTTTTAAATTTATACTTAGTTGCTGAAAATAATTTAAATAGAGCTGAAAAAGGTGTTATTGTTATTGATAATTTAGATAAAAAAATAGAAGGTAGTGATAGAGATGAAACTTCTTTAATTTATGATTTTATGTATGAATTAAAGAAGTATATGAGTAATAATTCATTTTTAATACAAACTCCATCTGGAGAATATATTACTTTCGATACATCGTATATTACTTTTGTATTAATTGGTAATTTTATGGATATTAGTTTTAGTGATGGCACTAAAAAGGAATGTGGTTATAGTTATAATAATAATCCTTATTCTATTACTGATACAAAGGTATTAAAAAGATTTAATTTATATCCTGAATTTTTAGGTGATGATATAGTTGTATTTGATGATTTAAGTATTGATAATTTAATAGAAATAATAACTAAGTCAGATATAAGTCAATTGTTATTATATAAGGCATTATATGAGAAATATAATGTAAGTATTAATATTGATGATTCAATTATTAAAAAGATAGCAGATGAAGCTTATAAGTTGAAATTAGGAGCTTATGGTATAAAAATAGTTGTTGATAAGATGTTTAAAGATATTAATTATAATGTGTTTGGTAATGAGGAATATAATGAAGTTATAATAGGTGAAGATATTATTAGTGATAATAAAAAATATGTATTAAAAAAAGATAAATAATGGTTAAAAAAAACAATCCTCAGTGGAAAACTATTGCAATTATATAAAAAATAATATATACTTTATTTAGTTAAGCATTCTTGCAATAAATGTTTAACTTATTACAATTTGGTCGATAATTTATATCTTGAGCAAGCAGATATATCTATTCGGGTACATTTTTTATAGGTGTACTCTTTTTTGTTATAAGGAGGTGAGGGAATGCTAACAGACGAAGAAGTTATGAAACTAGATGATGATATTAATATGATTCCATTAACAAGTGATACTATGGGTAAAAATATATTTAAGAAAAATATTGAACTTACTAAAGTTTTTTTAAAGGATGTTGCAAGAATTGAAGAAGAAATTTATAAACTAGAATTTATAGATACTGAACTAGAAGTTGAAAAGCCTAAAAACTATAAATTTATTACTGATTTAGTAGTGCTTGTAAATGACGGTATAATAGTGAATATTGAATTATGTAGAGATTATTACAAATACCATAAAGATCGTTTTTTAGCCTATGTATGTAAATTATTTGCAGTAGATGTTAATAAAGGAGTAAATGTAGAAGATAAAATAAAACATATAAAACAAATAATTTTTGCATGCAAAGAGAAAACAGTAAAAAATGCTAGTAAACATATTATGCTTTGTGATGTAGATACTAAAGAAGTAGTAGTAGATAAACTAGAAATATATTTACACTATCTTGAAAAACATTATAATAAATATTATAATGAAATAGAAGTAAACAAAGAAGATTTATGGTTTAGTTTATTTGTAAGTAATAGTTTAGTAGAACAAAATAAAATATTAAAAGAGTTAGTAAGTGATGATATAAGAAATGAATTTATTAGGGGTGTATACAATATGAGTAATGATAGTAAAATGATAATTGATTTTAATGCAGAAAGTTATAATAATTATGTTCATGAAAAGAAAAGAAGAGAAGCAGAAATAGCTAAGGAAAAATCCATAGAAAAAGCAATGAAAAAAGGCTTAAAACAAGGGCTTCAAGAAGGAATCGAAAAAGGAATCGAAAAAGGAATTGAACAAGGAATTGAACAAGGAAAAATAGAAATTGCATTGGAATTAATAAAAATGAGTATGAGTGTTCAAGATATTAGTAAGGTAACAGGATTAAGCATAGAAAAGATAAAAGAACTAGAAAAATAAAAAAAGACTAAGTTATAAAAGAGTAAGATAATTGATATAAGTGTTGTATATCAGGATAAAATATTATCCTGATTTTATGTATAGAAAATATTGAACGTTAAATAAATTATTATATTAGTTGAAAATTAAAATTCCATTCAAGTTATAAAAAAGATGGGTAAATATTGTGAATTTTATGTAAAAATGTTACATAAATGATATGTTAATTTTATTTGAAA
>CAZKUP010000115.1:0-2807 GCA_964555985.1 uncultured Clostridium sp.
ATATTTCTATAAATCATTTAACTAAATAATGTGTTCTTACCCTTATTCTTTAATACCTCATACACCTTCTCATTATGTTTTTTATATAAAACTTCTATTTTATCTTGATTAAATCCATCACTTATCATTATTCTTTCAGAAAACTTAATATCAATAAAATTATTTTTTAAATAAGAATTAAAATCCCAATATAAATCTCTTAATATATCTTTTCTATTATCATAATATTTATTAATAAACATATCTAATGTTTCTTGATTATATACAATATTTATCTTTTCATTTAAAACAAACATTACTCTACTTACAACCTCATTATATAATCCATTCTCATAATGCCAAGTTGAAGTAGTACTTGCAACTCCTTTTAAATCCAATACATTAAATATCTTAGATATAACTATATCATTATCACTATTTATAGATATTTCAGATATTTCATTAAAATCATCTGCAAAACTTACACTATTATAATTAATTGGAATTATAAGTATTCTATCTTTTGCTTTAAACATATAATATTTAATATCATTTTTTACAAGCAAAATAATACCCTTTTCCTGATTAACATCAATCATTTTATATTCTAATAATAATGCCTTAAATACTTCATTTAATTTTTCTAATTTTCTTCCATAAATAAACTCTACTATTTTACTATAATCGTATTCCATAACTCTCCTATTCTGTAGTATAATTACTACAATCTAAAATTGCTTTATATTCTATATTAGTATTAATATTACTTACCACTATAGATGCATCACATACAGTTTTATCCTTTAAATCATATACTTCATCAATAAGAGCGGCATCTATTAATTGTTGCTTTGTAATAGTAATTGTATTAATATTTGAATCAATATAATTATTCAAAATATATCTCTCAGCTGCTTCTTCTAACCTTTGTTCTATTTCCTTATATGATTTATTCCTATTATCATTAATTGTATTATTAATTTTTGGCACTGTTAATATTCCAAGTACTGCTAAAATAACTATTACTGCTAAAAGCTCTACTAAAGTAAAACCATTATTTTTATTCATTACACATCCCTCCAATACTTTATAACAATTATACCATGATTTATAATAAAAAAATAGATTTATAAAACCTATTTAATTTCATTTATAATTGATAATATTGTTTCATTATTCCAATTACCATACTTCTTATTTATCTTATCTTCTAAATTACTTAACTCTTCTTTCTTCTTATTTAACTCATTAGTAAACAATCTAGATAATCTTTCCTTAATTTGTTCTGCATATATAACTGATTTTTCAGCTTCAACTCTATTTAATCTTAAACACAACTTTAAATCATCAACATCCCTATCACTTGGCCAAATACCAGAACTTATAAAATCACATAAACAAGTCTTCGCACCCAATGAATACTCAAACTTACCAGATGCTCTACTTGATATTGGTCCAAATAAAGAATTATTATAATATGCATTCTTATACCATTCTCTTATATATGAATTAATAAGCTCCTTAGTGTCATCTATTTCATCAGATAACATCGCCATAGTAGTAGATACTTCTATTGTTTTAAAAACCTTCTTATTTAATCTACACCATTCTTCATTTTGCAATCTAGCAAGTTCAATAGTGCTAGAAGGAATCATTTCTTCAAATACATCTAATAATCCATTTTCATATGGTAAAACATTTAAATTATCTTTATATTCATTAGATAACAATTTAGAATACATTTTTTTTGCTTTACTACCAAAATGATTCTTAATATTAATCTCTAAATCAGATATTTCAGTAATCTTTTGAGATATAGTCTTTTGTAAATCAGTTAAAGAATTTTCATCAAATAACTCATCAATACTAATCTCACCCTTAATATTATTATTCAACAAATCATTATATACTATTACTTGTTCAGCTCTTATAGTTTTAATTTCTCTTTCTAAATTACTATACTCTTTTTGCATACTTAAAAAATCAGAAATAGTATTATCATCCTTAATAATATTTTCTAAAACTAAAGTTTCCTCTTTACCATCAAATGATTCATTATCACTATCAACAACAATATTCAATTTATCAATAAGATACTTCCTTAAAGTTTCAACATTCATTTCCCTAAATCTAGTTTGCTCTTCGACTAATACCTCTATTTTTTCCTTTACATCAGTTTTTTCACTATTATTATATGAAACCTCCATAGCAAGCATTAATCTATTAATTGAACTCTCTAATTCAGATAATTTATCACTTCTATACTCCTCTAATTCCTTATTAGATACAGACATAATCCTAGAATACGCTGGCAAAGATAATATAGAATATAGTCTATTCATCTTTGATCTAATAAGTTTTTTCATACATTTATTATACTTATAAACTCTATCATCCTTATTAACAGCAGGATTATTATATGTAGTAACGTACAACTCCTCTATTGCATTTTCGACTAACTTTGCAAACCCCTTTTTATCTAAAGACATACTATTTTACCTCCTCATTTAATTTTTGCATTAAATCTTCTATTTCTGACAAAGAAAGTGTTGAAAAAACTTTCTCTAATTCTTCTTTTGGCATTGATACTAATTTATCAATATTCTCAGTTACAATTTTACTATCCATCAGAATCCCTCCTATTATTAAGTATATAACAAAATAAACACAATTTCAATACAATTTAAATAAAAAGCACAAGTCAAAACTTGTACCTTTCAAATATTATTATTTAATTAAATCTAACCTAATTAACATAACACCATCTTCATTAATAGTAGTTACTATTTTATATGTACCATTTTGATAAGAACCATCTTCACATAATA
>CAZKUP010000116.1:0-2764 GCA_964555985.1 uncultured Clostridium sp.
AGATATTGACAATCCATTCTTATTAATTTACAATTTATTTAACTTAATTATAAGTACTACTTAAAGGTTATAAATCTCCACACTTATTCTACACTAACATATCTAATCTAGATTATTGATAAAGTCTGATAAATTTTTTAACTCAATTTTATTATCTAAAGTTTCATAATAAACTTCATTACTATAATTAAAGAATAAAAATAAATGATTACCTATAATAAACCTATGAGGTTCAACATAGTGCAAGTTAGTTCCATTAATAGTAATAATATTACCATTATAAAATTTTACTTTCTTATTAGAGTACTTACAGATGAATTCAAGTCGTTCCTTTACATGAATATCAAACAATAATAAATCTTTATGAATTTGTAACAAAAAAATCCCACCGCCTTTCGGCAAGTGGAACTCTTTTATAAAAATATATGTTAATTTCGAAAAAGTTCGAAAGTACTAACAAATGGCAGGGGATGAGAGAATCGAACTCCCAACAGTGGTTTTGGAGACCATTATTATACCATTTAACTAATCCCCTACAAGAAAATTATAGCATTTTTTTATTATTGGTACAATATTTTATTACAATTTTATTACATTTTTTGTTATTTTTTGGTTTTATTACCTATAATTCTTCCTACAATTTTCGAACTATATAACTCTTCATCTCTATTATTTAGGTCAACATCATCTGTTCTTGTCTTTAGAATTGACATATTAGAGCAAATATTATGGACTATCCATTCATTTTCCATAGAATAAATACTTCTATCCCACCCATTTTCATTATTAGAAAAGTGTTCTTTAATTATATTTAATATTACAAACATATCATCTTTATCAGATATTTTATACGAAGAAAGTATTTTTACATTTGGATCTTTATTTGATGTTTCATCTATAATTAAAACATCTTTGTCATTGCAACTAAAACTTAATTCTTTTGCTTCATCTAATGAATTACATATATATACATTTCCTTTTGAATAAGTTATGCATTCAATATTTGATTTGTTGCTTATATCTTTTTTTGATTTATTATAAAGAGATACTGCTAATAAAACTGCGGATAAATATATTAATATATTTTTTTTATTCTTTTTCATCAGATATCACCTCTATAAATTAATTGTATTGTACATTGTTTATAATATTTTGTCAAATTATTTAATATTATTATATAGGTGATATAATGATATTAAAATATAATACTAAAGAGCTTGAATTACTAGCAAGATTAATGAGAGCAGAAGCTGTTGGTGAAGGTAATTTAGGTATGCTTATGGTGGGAAATGTTGGTGTAAATAGAATTATTGCTGATTGTCTAGATTTTAAAAATATTAAAACTATATCAGATATGATATATCAAACACCTGGTGGTTTTTCTGGTAAAGATAGTCCATTATTTTTTAGTTCACCAACTACAAAGCAAAAGCAATTAGCAGAAAGAATATTAAGAGGGGAATATTACCACCCTGCTACTAATTCTTTATGGTTTTATGCGCCAGGAAATTCTGTATGTAGAAATACTTGGTATAATCAAAATTTAGCTGGAAGATATAAAAGTCATTGCTTTTATGAACCAAATGTTGGTGTATGTGAAAAATTACATTAAAGTATAAGCAAACTAGTTGCTTATACTTTTTATATGTATAGAATTTGCCCTATTGATAAAACATTGGATGTTAAATTGTTTTTTTCTTTTATATCATTTACACTTGTATCATATTTTCTTGCAATTGAATACAATGTATCTCCTCTTTGTACAACATATGTATTATTTGTTAAATTATCTTTTGAATCATTTTTAGATATTTTTAGCACTTGTCCAATACTTAAATTATTACTTGATAAATTATTTAATCTTTTTATTTCATCAACAGTTATGTTATACTTTCTTGCAATTGAATACAAATTATCTCCTTTTTGTACAATATATTCATTATCACTTACTTCTTCGCCAGCTAATGTAGGTAATTTTAGTATTTGACCAACATATAATTCATAATCTGTAAGATTATTAAGTCTAATTAATTCATTAACATCTAAATTATTATTTCTAGCAATTGAATATAAAGTATCTCCATATTGTACGGTATATGTATTTGTAGGTGCTGCTGTATCAGGTTCAATTATAATTGTATCTTTTGATGGAATTCTTAGAGTTTGCCCTATTGATAGTATATTTGATGTTAAATTATTATATGACTTGATGTCATTTACAGTAGTATTATATTTTGATGCAATGGTATATAAACTATCTCCTTTTTGTACAACATAGGTAATATTAGAGCCAGTTGAATCAGTAAATCCAGGTATAACTAATTTTTGACCAATTGTTATTAAATTATTTTGTAAATTATTAGCACTTTTAATTGTACTTACATTTGTATTAAATTTCTTTGCAATTGAATATAGACTATCTCCTTTTTGCACAGTATAAATTGTATTTTCATCCTCACTATCATATGGTATGCCAATATATGTTAAAACCGCTCTTACTACTGCCTCTGCTAAATCTTGCCAATTATTTTTTATATAATTAGCATCAGATTCATTATCCACAAATCCATATTCTATTAATACAGGCTCAGTATTGCCTGTTTGTCTATGTATAAAATAATAGTCCTTTGATGGATCAGAAGGCAATCTTCTTTGATACCATTTTCTTATAGTTTGCCCTTCTTTTGCTATTTCTTCTAATATAAGTTTTGATAATGTATCATTATTTCTAAGTGCGTATACAACTTCAGCACCAGTACCACCT
>CAZKUP010000117.1:0-2666 GCA_964555985.1 uncultured Clostridium sp.
TGATAGATGGGGAGATAATAATATAAGAAAGCATATTGATAGTATAAGAATTATTTTTAAAGATTATGATAAAGATTTATTAAAAGAAGCAGATATTGAAGAAATATATAATAAACTTTATAATATTCATTGTACAAATCCTAGTACAAGAAGTGTACTTGCAGGATTAAAAAAGAATATTGAAACGCTTGAACTTATAGAAAGAGATTATGGTTCTTTAGATAATTTTATTGAAAGTGAAGAAATATACAAAGTTGTAGATAAACTTTATGAAGGCAGGTATAAACTTATTCAAGTAGGTCCATCTACTGCATATGACTATTTATTAAGAGCAGGAATTGAAACATCTAAATCTACTACTTCAATAGAAAGATTATTTGGAAGTAATAGATTAGCATTTGTAGAAAGAGGTAAAGCAACTAAAAATGAAATTATATCTATAATAATTGATATTGCTAAAGAAACAGGTTTATCTGAAACTGAAGTTTATAATATATTATGGCAATTTTGTATTAAGAGTGGTGCTAATATATGTACACCAATACCTAATTGTAATTATTGTAAGTTAAAGAACATTTGCAAGTATAACAAAAACTAGGAAATTAAGTTAATATTATAGTTTTTGTTCAAAATATACTTTGCAATAAATAATTAACATTTAATTTCTAAATGTTTAAAATTCTTTTATATAATATTAGTATAGATAATTAGTAATGTTTTTTTAGGTAGAGAAATTATGAGAATATGTTTAAGATATGAAGTTAGATGATTGAAAATTTAGATGTTATGGTTACCTAATGGTGCTTATGTAATTGATGTTAGATAAATAAGAGCTTATTAGAGAAGATTACTTGTGCCATATATCTTGAATATGAGTATATAGAAACTTATATTCAGGATATATTAAAAATTAAATAATTATCTTCAGATAAAAAATAAAAATAAAGGAGTCTATGATAAAGAAAATATTTTTGTTTATACCATTATTGGTGTTAGATTTTGCAATAATTATTATAAAACTTTTTTAAATAATAATTAGTTAGAATTAATGAGCTATATTTACTATATGTTTTTATTAGTTAATTTTATATATGTAATTGCATATTCACTATATTTGCTTAAAAATAATAAAGATAAAGCACTATTTATAGTGTTTGAAGTAATAATATTTTTGACTATTTTTTGTAGTATGAAATTATTGATGGGAAATGATATAATACTAGCAAATAAAAAATAAATCAAATGGTAAATAACAAACAAAGGTAAACTTTGTTTGCATAACAATTATGATTTATAATATATTAGTCAATGGTCAAGATGAACAAGGCACATATGCCTTGCCATTGACTAATTCCATGACTAAGTTCTCGGTTATATAAAAACGGGAAGTTTGAATTTTATTCGATGTGTTGTTAAAATAAATAATAAAATTTATGCATACTATAAAGTGTAATTGTTTGTTAAAAATCAAAGTTATTATGTTTAATCGTAATAACTTTACAAATGCAAAAAATAGTATATAATTTATTTATATGCGATTAAAATGCTTATAAGAGAAAATTATTTATCTAAAATTAAAGGTTTTTATGATTCTGATTTAATTAAAATTTTGGTAGGAATAAGAGAAGATAGGGTAAGTCCTTAAATCAAATAATAGATGAATTAAAAGAAAAATACTTAGGTAAAGAATAATTTTTGAAGAATATGTTTTAAAATATAATAGTAAGGAATGGTAAATGAAGTATGAATGATTTAATTAATAATTTTTATTTTACGAGAATTTTATTTGTAAATGGTAGTGATTGTTTTAACAGGTATTTTGGTTATTGATACAATGAAAAAGAAATATTCTCTAAAATTAAATGGTAGATTTTATTTTAACAAAATTGATTTAAATTTTTTAGTTAGAATGATATCTTTATCTTTTGTATTAAGAATATTAATTGAACAAACAATTTATTTTTTACCAATAGAGGAAACAATTTCAAATATTTTAATTAATTTTTGGACTATCTTGATAGAAATAATTACTACTTGTTTATTTGCACCGATTTTTGAAGAAATAATATTTAGATTTGGCTTATATGAATATTTAAATAAAAAACTTGAATTAACCATAATAGGTATGTTATTAACTTCAATAATATATTCATTACTACATTTTTATGGAATAGATGGTTTTGTAATACTATTAGTTATTAGTTTAATATGGAATTATTCTTATTTTAAAACAAATAATTTAATATATCCAATAATTCTGCATTTTATACATAATATTTATGCAATTATAGGATATATAGATTTAAATAATATAATTTATATTGTATTTGGAGTTATATGTTTTGTGATTTATATATTATTATTAAAAATTAAAAACAGTAGCAAAAATACTACTGCAAAAAATTAGAACCAGGATTTAACAGTTTTATAAATCCAATTAAATATTTTGATGTAAGCATCAAAATTAGGCAAAGCAAATCCTGCTCTACCACCATAAATATTCATTAGTTCTGAATTATTTAAATTTAACATGTTGCACCTCCTATAATAATATTCGCTAAAACTTTCTAATTTCCTTTTTATTTTTGAAAAAAATTTTAAAAGAAGATAATTTTAAAATGTACCCAATGTCAAGGACTAAATAAAAAAGAGAGAGTTTAGGCAAT
>CAZKUP010000118.1:0-2651 GCA_964555985.1 uncultured Clostridium sp.
GTATTATATCATAATGACTTTTTTTGTTGTCTACTCTATAGGGTGCATTTCATTTCAAGGCTTTTAACTATTTTCCACAACATTGCTTATATTTCTTACCAGAGCCACATGGACACGGATCATTTCTTCCAACTTTTTCTTTTTTCTTAGAGCCACCCTTTAATGTACCATCATCTCTATTATTAATTATTGGTTTAGCAACTTCTTTTCTCTCAGTATTTTGTCGTACTTCAGCTTTTAATAAATAATGTGAAGTTTCTTCAGAAATTTTGTCCATCATTCTATCAAATATATCATATCCTTCTTTAATATATGCTTGAAGTGGATCTGTATTTGCATATCCTCTAAGGCCTATGCCTTCTTTAAGATGTTCCATATTATTAATATGATTCATCCAATTTAAATCTATTACTCTAAGTGCAATAGCCTTTTCAAATTCATTAACAATTTCCCAAGGAAGTTCTTTTATTTTTGCTTCATATTCATCATTTAACAACTCATAGACCTTATTTGTTATTAATTCAATATCTTCTCCATCAATATCTTTCAACTTGATCTTCTTTTTAAATAAAATATTAGTATTCACAAATTCTACAAGTTCATCAAACTTATGTTCGCTATCTCTATTCATAATCATAGCTACATTGTTATGCACATAATCTTTTAAATTTATAAGAATATTCTCATGAATAGATTCCTGATCTAAAATCTCATTTCTTTTTCTATAAATTATTTCTCTATGTTCATTCATTACATTATCATATTGCAATAAATGTTTACGAATATCAAAATTATTACCCTCTACTCTTTTTTGTGCACCTTCTATAGCACTTGTAAACACCTTACTTCTTATAGCTTGATCATCAAAGCCAGCAGTTTGCATAAGAGCTTTAATCCTATCTGTACCAAAACGAACCATCAACTCATCTTCTAATGATACAAAGAACTGTGATACTCCTGGGTCCCCTTGTCTACCAGCACGCCCTCTTAACTGATTATCAATTCTTCTAGACTCATGTCGCTCAGTACCAATTACACAAAGACCACCTAATTCTCTTACACCTTCACCTAATTTGATATCAGTTCCACGACCCGCCATATTTGTTGCAATTGTTACAGAACCTTTTTCACCAGCTTTAGCAATTATTTCTGCTTCTCTAGCATGATTCTTTGCATTTAATACCTCATGCTTAATTCCTTTTTTAGTAAGAAGTCTACTTACAAGTTCACTTGTTTCAATTGCAATAGTACCAACAAGCACAGGCTCACCAGTTTTGTGTCTTTTTGATATTTCTTCAACAATAGCATTAAATTTTGCCTTTTGTGTAGCATAAACTAAATCAGGCATATCATCTCTAATAACATCTCTATTAGTAGGAATTTGAATTACAAACATATTATAAATATTTCTAAATTCCTCTTCCTCTGTTTTAGCAGTACCAGTCATACCAGATAACTTATTATACATTCTAAATAAATTTTGGAATGTAATAGTTGCTAAAGTCTTAGTTTCTTCTTGAATTTTAACACCTTCCTTAGCTTCAATAGCTTGATGTAACCCTTCAGAAAAAGCTCTTCCTTTCATAAGCCTTCCAGTAAATTGGTCGACAATTACAACTTCTCCATCTTGAACAACATAATCAACATCTTTTTGCATTCCATAATTTGCTTTTAAAGATTGATCTATATGATGAACAAGTGCAGAATTTTCGATATCATACAAATTCTCTAACTTAAAATAAGAACACGCCTTATCACTACCATCCTCAGTTAAATTAACTGATTTAGTTTTTTCATCAATTGTATAATCCTTCTCTTTCACAAGTGTTTTTACAAACATATCAGCACTAGCATATAAATTTTTTGATTGCATATGTCCACCTGAAATAATAAGCGGAGTTCTAGCTTCATCAATTAAAATTGAATCAACCTCATCTAATATTGCAAAATTAAGACCCCTTTGCACTCTATTTTCTTTCTTAACAACCATATTATCTCTTAAATAATCAAATCCAAGCTCATTATTAGTAGTATATAGAATATCTTTTTCATATTCTTTCTTTTTCTCAGAAGGAGTTAATTCTCTTAAATTTACACCAACAGAAACACCTAAAAAATCAAAAACCTTTCCCATCCATTCAGCATTTCTTAAAGTAAGATATTCATTTACTGTAATTACATGTACACCTTTTCCTTCAAGTGCATTTAAATATGCTGGTAATACTGTTGTAAGAGTTTTACCTTCACCTGTCTTCATTTCAGCAATATTTCCATAATGAATTGCAATACCACCAAGTAATTGAACATAAAAAGGTGTTTCACCAATTGTTCTAGTTGCTGCCTCTCTAGCAGTAGCAAATGCCTCTACTAAAATATCATCTAAAGTTTCCCCACTCGCTATTCTTTCTTTAAACTCAATTGTCTTATTTTTTAATTCCTCATCAGATAAATTCATATACTCATCTTTTAATAACTCAATTTTATCTGCTAAAGATTTAAACTTATTTAATTCTTTATATTCATGATCAAATAAACTCTTAAATATATTCATTATTTCACCTCAACATATATTTTACCAAAAAAAACAGAATAGATAAAGAGGCTGCTGAAAAAGTAGTAAAATAAAAACTGATATTTTATAGATTTCATCT
>CAZKUP010000119.1:0-2475 GCA_964555985.1 uncultured Clostridium sp.
TTAACTTCCCATAAGGTGTGTTATGTGAACGTTCACATAACATGCCCCCCCCCCATGTCTGTCAAGCGTTTTTTTGTAAAGTTTTTACATTTTTTTTAAAACTTTTTATTTGCAAATTATTTTATCCTATTTTTTTATCAATATTCCTTATATTATAAAGGGATATTATTTGTATAAATTAATTTGCAAATAAAAAAAGCATTAAGCTTTTTTATTATTATTTAACCACTCTGTTGCTTTTATAATCATATATAATGAGATTATAAATATTATTATTGCAATTCCTGTGCCTGTTGACATAATCATTATTTCATAGAAGTTCATATCATTTCCGTATGTTGGAATGAGTATTATTTCTAGTGAGATAAGTGATACTAAGCTTGTTATTACATTTATTATTTTGGATGATGATACTAGTGGGCTTTTATATTTTCTATATTTTATTAAATTGTAAATTGAAATAAATATTAAATAAAATGTATATACTGCAACTGTTATTGCTAAAAAGCTAGGATATATTATAAATATTTTTTCATTAACTATTATAAGTATTATCATTGTTAAAAATACATTTATAAATAATATTATTATTGCGATATATCTATATTTAATATATTCTTTTTCTAAGCTAACATTATGTTTTAATTCTTCTTTTATAATATTACTTTTTAAATACACTAGTAAAAAATAATAAAATGCAAAGCTTATAAACCAAAGTGATTTATAGTATATCCCAAAAAATAATTTAAATAATGCATAAATTATATTTATAATAAGTGATATTACTAATGTTATTCTATATTTTAATTTATCATCATTTTTATATTTTTTTAGATATTTATTATTATCTATAATTTTATCTATTTTCTTTTTTATTATCTTATAAGTTTTTATTGATATTACTATTAATGAATATGTCATTAGTAGATATAATACATATGATAATGGTGTTCCAAATTTTTTAAAGTATATAAGATAGAAAAGTGAAATACTTATATTTAGTATAGATAATATTATAATTGTATCTTTTGGATTTAATATTTTTTTTATATTTTTTTTCATAAATATAATTATTTATTGCCTTTAATATAAGAATATATTGGATAATTTAGTACACATACTATAAGACCAATTACACCTGTTATAAGTCCAATAATCATATCTATTTTTGTTTTATTTAATACCATTATCTTACTCATTCCAAATCCCATTACTAATGCTCCTACTACTCCTATTATCCATGTAGCAATTATTCCATAATCTATTTCTTTGTTTTTCTTTTTTCTAGGATGATCTTTTCTATATACAGGTATTATGCATAATAATATTATTAAACCTATTACTGAAACAATAATACCTGCTATAAGCATATCCCATTCAGGAATAAGACACATACACATTCCTATTGCAAATATTATTCCTCCAATTGTACCTAAAATAATTTCTAATAATGTTTCTTTTTTCATTTTTATTCCTCTTTTCTTATATCTTTTTTTAATCTTTCTTTTGCGCTTTGTAGTGTTTCTCCTTCATGCATTAAATACTTAGAAACAAACTTGTCTTCAATTTTGTTATATTCTTCTACTACTGTTTTTTCTATTGTTTTATAAGTATTTACTACTTTATCTGCTATTTCTTTTTCTTTTTTTCTCAAATATTTCACCTCTTTCTTGTATTATGAATACAATTTAATTATAATATGAGTGTATTATTAATACAATCAACAATTTTTAAGGAAGTGTCTAAATTAAATTATGAATAAGTCAAAAGAAAAAATAAAAAAAGCGTTTATTGAATTAATACAATATAAAAATATAGATGAAATAACTGTTGTTGAAATAGTTAAAAATGCTAAAATAAATAGATCTAGTTTTTATGTTAATTATATTGATATTAATGATTTAATTAGTAATATTAGAGAAGAAATGTTTAATGATTTATTAAGTTTATATAAAGATGAAGCTATTAAAAAAGAGCATTCATATGATTATTTGAAATTGTTTAAACATATTAAGGATAATCAAATATATTATAAAACTATGTTTAAATTAAATTTTGATTTTACAGATTATTGTAATTTACCTACTGATAAGGATGAGGCAATAAAGTATTTAGGAACGGATAAATATATTGAATATCATATTGAATTTTTTAAAGCTGGGATATCTTCTATAATAAAAAAATGGCTTTTTGATGGTTGTAAAGAAAGTCCTGAAGAAATTGCAAATATTATTAAAATTGAATATAAAGGAAAAAGTAATCAAATGTGATTACTTTTTCCTTTATACATCTATTCCATTTTTTATTGGATATACAAGTGATAATTTTTATATTATTTTCATTACTTATAGCATTTAAAATATATCTTGATTTTAATAAATTATGTTCTTAATTTTAGATATTTAAACAAATATTTATTTTATTCTATTAAACTAACAAATTTAACATTAGAAATCTTATCATAAAATATATTGC
>CAZKUP010000120.1:0-2473 GCA_964555985.1 uncultured Clostridium sp.
AACTAGACTTGCTATTAATGATGTTATAATTGCGAATTTTTTCATACTTCTGTTTCTTCTTCAACTTCATTAGTTATTAAATCAGTTTCACCCATAAAATATGTTTCTACAGGAGTAGCTATAACATTAACACGAAGTCTTTTTTTGTTTGTAACATTAATTAAAAATTGTCCTTGATGACATGTTGTTAAGAATCCCTTTTGAGTTTCTGTTAATTTATTATTTGTATATAGTTTTTCAACTGCAGCTAAATCATCATCTTTTAACATACCTGTAATTTGATACTGACAGTTATTAAAAATCGCACTAGCATGTCTTAACACAGTATTTTTCATACTTATATCACTAGGTGATTGTGTAAGAATAATTAAACCTGCTTTATACTTTCTTAATCTACGACTTAATTGTCCAAAATATTTTAATAAAGTCGGATTTTCTTCATCAATAAAATGATGAAATTCATCTACAATAATTTGAATATTTTTTTTATCTTTATTATGAGTATTTTTTCTTTTATTACTTGCTATTTCTTGATTTAAGAAAGTTAAAACATTTAACATTTGAGTGTTAATCAATCTTTTAGAAGAATTATAAGTTAATTCTTGTAAATTAAATGCAATTAAATCATTAGATAAATTAATACTTGTATATCCATTAAATAATAAAGCATCTTGACCTATAATCATTCTTTTTAAGAGTACTTCAATATTAACAAGTATTCTAGATTCCTCTTGATTTTTAGCTTTACTTTTATATTTAACTAAATAGTTATATAAATCAGAAAATATAGGATAATCAGTTGATTTCATTTTTTCATATTCTTCTTCTGTTGTGTTTTTGTTTATTCCTAAACTATTATAAAACTTTTCTACTATATCTAATAAAACTACAAGTTCTTTTTCAGTAATATCTTTAAATGCTGTAATAAAGAAATTCTCTAAAAATCCTAAATGCTTACTTAAAATATTAATATTAGTATCTTCATCATCATCAGATGTTTGAATATATCTAACCTGTAATGGGTTAATTAAACTTTTCGAAGCTAAATCTATATATTCTCCACCATTTCTTAATACTAGTTTAGAAAATTCATTTTCTATATCAAATAAAAATATTTTTGTAGTCGGTAATTGATTAACAATAATTTTTCTAGCTAAAAAACTTTTTCCTGAACCAGTTGAACCAATAACACTAATATTGTGTCCTGTTCTTTCATTGTTTAAATAGAATGGATCAAAAAATACAGGTAATCCATAACTTGAGTCTTCTCCTAACAACCATCCAGAACTATCGTTGTGATAACTTTGACTAAACGGAAAACCACAAGCTAGTGTTAATGTTGGTAAATACATAGGATAGTCTTTAAATCCTCTATCTGATATATCATAGCTTTGCCAAGCTTCTAATTGTCTTAATTTAGGAATATCAACTTTAATATGATAGATATCTGCATTTAATCTTATTTCTTTAATGATTTCTTCTCTTTCTTTTTTATTACCTTCTATTACAAGAACAATCGATACTTCTTTAATTTTTTCATCATTAGAAGAAATTTGTTCTATTAAAAGTTTATAGTTATCTAATAAAGATTTCATTTCAGTTACATCACTTAAATTTTTGCTTGAATTATAATCTGCCAATACGGACTTAAAACTACTATTTAATATACTTAATAATTTTGATTGTTCTATTGACTCTTTAATGGTTAATGATACTTTTACATTTGGAATATTTACGATTCTATCTAAAAATCCATTTTCTATAAATAAAGGATAATTTTTAATACTTAATAATTGGATTTCTTTATCTTCAATTTTTAACATAGATGGTTGTTCTGCAAAATGAAGTGGAACGATAAGTTCAAATAAATCATAATACATAAGTTGATCTAAAGATACATCAGAAAAATACATATTTGTTAGTATTTTCATTAAATTTTTCTTGTTATTAATTTGTTCAATTTCTAACTTAGGAATTGTCGAAAAACATTCTCTTTCAAAATCTTCTTTGCTTTTTTCTAAATTTTCTTTATTTTTTGATATCAAACAAAAATAATATGAGCTTGCTGTAGTCACATTATCTTCTTCTATTACATCTATAAAATTTCTATTATCTATTAACAAATCAATTCTTTCTTTTTTACTTATATTTTTTTGAATAAGTCGATCATAGTTTTCTTTATTAACATTAAGATTTATTTTTTCATCAAATTTATATGCTTTAATAGTACATGGTAATCGATATAATTTAGCAAGTGTATGATAAAACACTCTTTGCTCATTTTCATTTGTTAATGATAAATCAATCGGTTGTACCCTATAAAAAATAGCCACTTGTCCATCTTTTAATTCAATAATTCCATTTTCTTTAATTTCTTTTACATTTGTAAATATCTGAGAATTTGCAATTCTTTTCTTTAAAGCATTTTTCTTAATATAAATATGTTTATTTTTTTTCTTAACTTTTTCTATTT
>CAZKUP010000121.1:0-2449 GCA_964555985.1 uncultured Clostridium sp.
GACCTTTTTCAATTAACTGTGTCTAAGATAAAATTTTACTAGTTGATTGAAGGAGGTTTTATTTTATGAATAATCAAACAATAAATGAAATTTATAAAAGAGATTTTGATAAAGTTTTCTTTTCTTTATCATTTGTCTCTCAAGAAGTTTTTTTCAACTTTGGCAATGACTATATTAAAAAAAGAACTATTTATACCATTATCGGTTGTAACATTAATGGTATTAGAAAGTATATTACTTCGATTTTTGAGGATGATTATACAAAGTCTTCTGATTGGTATAATCTTCTCCTCTCTCTCAAAAAAAGAGGCTTAGAACACATTTTCTTTGTTTCTATCCCTTCTAACCCTTTAATCAAAAATGCTTTTGATTTAGCTTTTCCCAATGTTTCATATTTTTATTCTTGCTCTAATATTATTAATAAGTTATCTCACTATTTATCTTGTTCTTATTCTAATAATATTTTTAACCATTTAAAACTTATTTATTTTTCTAATGATATTAATGAATTTGAATTTAGAAAAAAAGAACTATTTCTTTTATATCAAGATTCCCCTTTTATTATCGATATTCTTAACAAAGAATTTAAGAATTTTTCTTCTTTTCTTAATTATCCGTTATTTTTAAGAAAACATATTATTTCTTTCTATTTTATTAGAGAAATTAACAAAACTTTAAATGTTATATCTCATTCTCAACCGTATTTTTATAATATTACTGAATTTGAAGAAAAACTCATTCCTACCATTAAATCTTTTGAATTAAAAATGTATTCTCCTAAAAAAGAATGGAACTCTATTATTTCTTACTTATATAAAGATTATAAGGATTTGCTTTTATGTGTACTTTAGGTTATAATATCATTCAACTTAAAGGGGTTTGGTTATGAATAATAATTTTATTAAAGTTATACAAAATATTTTATTGAATTCTTCTAATAATGAATTTAATTTTCTTTACGATAATATGAGTTCTTATCAAAAGGAAATTTTTAATAATATGAAAAATGATTTGGAGTTCCTTAAAAATTATTCTTTATCTGATCTTATTTTTGATTTTGATTCTAAATTTGTTGAATCTATTTTATCACTTGAATTAGATCTATATTTAAAAGAATGTGAAAAGAATAATATTTATAATAAAAGAAATGGTTCAACTAAAAATATTACTATTACTACATCAAATAGAATACTAAATTTTAATCGTCCTAGACTTAGAAAAGAATCTGACTTTGATTCTGCGTTTATTCCTAAAAGAACTAGAGTTTTAGATGATTTAGCAAATAATATAATACTTTTATATTCAAAAAATAATTCTGTAAATGATATTAAAGATATATTAGCTTCTATGTTCAATATTAATATGTCTACAGGTTACATTAGTAATATAACAAGTTCTATACAAGACCAAGTTTTAGCTTGGAGAAATAGAGAATTAAATTCTTGTTATTTTGCATTAAATATCGATTGTATGTACATTAAAATACGTGATAACAAGAATTTAACTTCTCATAGTATCCCAGTATATATCGCCGTTGGAACTACTTTAGGAGGTTATAAAGAAATTGTTGGAATGTATTTGGGAAATGAAGACGCAAAAAAGAACATAATAGACTCTTTATATGAAACAGATATATCAGAATCTAAAACTTTCTGGTTAGAAATATTTAACGATTTAAAAGATCGTGGGGTAAAAGAAATATTATATATTATAAGCGATGGCGTTACTGGTATTAAAGATGCAATTAAATCAGAATTCCCCAATAGTTTTTATCAGAGATGTGTAGTTCATATTGTAAGAAATCTAAAAAAATATGTGAATAAAAAAGATGCAAATATTATAAATGATTTCAAAAAAATATACACATCTAATGATAAAAATACAGCAGAATTATATTGGAATGAATTTAAAGAAAAATATAAAGAAAACAAAATAATTATGAAACATGTAAATAAATATATAGAAGAAATAATGCCTTTATTTGATATACCAATAAATATACGAAAATATATTTATACAAATAATATAGTAGAGTCAGTTAATTCAAAAGTACAAAGAGGATTTTATGGCAGAGGTGCATTACCAAATACAGATTCTGCCATAAATATAATATATGTTAACTTAATAGATTTAGAAAAGAAATGGAAAAAAACAAAAGTACCTAATTGGAATAATATATTTAACGAAATACAAATAGTACATAAAGAAATATTAGAAAAATATATGTGATTTACCATATTTAAATTTATTCCAATTCCTCTATTTGTCATGGGACCCCAGTCATCTTTCATTATTTAATTGTAATTAACTTTTGAGTTAATTACTAGTTAAGTATTATGAAATCTAACTGCCCATGACAAATAGATTTTCTCGGCATAAAATTAAATATTAGATTAGCAAAAAATAGTAAGAATACATTTTCTTACTATTTTCCGTGTTCAAAATTATT
>CAZKUP010000122.1:0-2447 GCA_964555985.1 uncultured Clostridium sp.
CATCTATTAGGAAGTCCACCCCATTTAGCATAATCCCAAAAAGTATCTAAATCTTTTCCATCTTTGTTTGTTAAAGAAATATATTCTTTATATGATAAAGGATTAATATTAAATAAAACATATCTTCCAGATAAAACTGATGATAATTCATCTGATAGCATTTTACTATTAGAACCAGTTAAAAATATACTAACATTTTTTATAGAAGCCCTTAATGAATTAACAACTTTTTCAAAGTTATCTACATTTTGAATTTCATCTAAAAATAAGTAATATATTTTATTATCTTGAATTTTGTCTTTTACATATTTATTTAATTTTTTATAATCCAATAATTCTTCAAATTCAATAAATTCAAAATTAATAAATATTATGTGGTCTTTATCTATTTTTCTTTTTTCTTTTAATTCTTCTATTATCTGATTTAAAATAACTGATTTACCACATCTTCTTATACCAACTAATATTTTAATTAAATCCGAATCATAAAACCCTCTTATTTTAGATAAATAATTTTCTCTTAAAAGCATATTAATCACCTCTACTTACATTATATATTATTTTTAGTTTTTGTAAAGTTATTACGGTTAACCGTAATAACTATTTATTTTTTTAAAATTATTACACTAATAATATAATATGCAAAATATTATAATTTATTTAAACTAGAATTAATCAAATTATTAAACATATATATACTTTATCTAATCTTTTTATAAAAACTATATACAAAATAATTATTAATCTATCCCATTTGCCATTCATATGATATTCAGCATTAGATTTATAATAATTTGTTTTTCCAAATTTTGTATTATATATTTTTATTTAAAATATGATTTTTTTGTCCAATTTTCATATTTCTAATTTCTGGACTTATATCAATTTTTAAATCATGAATCTATAGAAAATCTCAATATTCTTATTTTTATCCATTTCAATTTTATCAATTAATGTTTGTAAAAGTTCTCTAGTGGGGTTTTCTATATTAACTAATTCTCTTATTTTATTTTCATATTCTTCTAATTCTTTTGTTTTAATACTTTCTTTTTTATTATTTTTATACTTTTCTAAATCTAACTGTGCTTTATTCAAAAGTCTTTCTGTTTCCTGTGATAATCTTTTATAAGTAACATCTGATATATTACCTCTAAACCTATCTTCATATAGCATATCTATTTTTGAGATATATTCTTTTATCTTGTTTTCTAAATATCTTTTCTTTTCTTTATTATCTTCTTTTTTACTATTTTTATCTGCAATTTCCTTTGATAAGTTTTTTGAATCAATTTGCTTAATATAATTTTCACAAGTTTTTCTTACTACTTCCAGTAAAGCATTTTCTAACTTATCATAAGGCATAAAATGTGGTTCACATAATCTTCTTCTTGGATCTCTTGCATATTTATTACAATTAATAGTCCAATAATCATGATTCTTTCGATAAGTGATAGTTAAAGTATTTCCACATTCCTTACAAAATAATAAATTTTCAAATAATCTCTTTTCTCTTTTACTGCTACTTATATTAGTTCTTTTAACATTACCTTGTATTCTTTCGAAGGTTAGTTTATCAACTAATGCTTCATGTGTTCCGGGCACTATATCCCAGGCACTTTTTGGAAGAGCTTTTTTCTTTTTAGATTTATAATTTACTTTAGTCTGTACGCTTTGAACCATATCACCTGTGTACATTCTATTTTTTAATATTTTTTTAACTGATGATATTGTCCACTGTTCATTATATCTCATTTTAGAATTAGGGTTTTTTCGTTTTAAACTACTAGGTGTTTTAATTTTATTATCATTTAAATATGAAGTTATATCAGATAATCCTACACCATTTGCTGCCATTTCAAATATTTTTTTAACTACTGGTGCATATTCTGAATCTGGTATTAAATGACCCTTTTCATTTGGATCTTTCATATATCCGTAACTCGGATTACTTCCAATAAACTTACCCTTCTTTCTTTTATCATTTAAAACACTTCTTATTTTAAGAGAATTTTGTCTGCTATAATAATCATTACATGCAATTATGAATGTTGATGAGTCATTACTTGCTTGATTAATCGCACTATCATAGTTTTCTTGTAATGATATAAACCTTATATTATTTTCTGGAAAAAACTTTTCAATATAATATCCTGTCATAACATGATCTCTACCTAATCTTGATAAATCTTTAACTATAACTAAATTTGCCATTTTATTTTTAATATCTTCGATCATTTTAGTAAATCCAGGTCTTTCAAAATTAGTACCAGAATATCCATCATCAACATATTCTCCTCTAAATATAAATCCTTTTTCTTTTACAAAATCCATTAATAAATTTCTTTGATTGGTAATACTTTCACTTTCTGATTCATAAGATTTTCCCTCATCTGCTTCAGATAATCTTATATATATGACCGCTCTATAAATATTATTTGGCAAATGCG
>CAZKUP010000123.1:0-2303 GCA_964555985.1 uncultured Clostridium sp.
AAAAACATATTTTTTAAAACAAATCTTAAAAAAAGACTTAACTACTAAAACTTATAGATATACTTTTATTATATAGACAATATAATTAATAAGGTTTTTTTGAGTTATTATTTAAAATTTAAAATTATTATTTCAAAATATTACATTTACTACATTTTTTTCTTTTAAATATATTTAAAAGATATAATATTTATAAATTAAATCATCTTTAATCATTTATTCAATTTTATCATTCTTTATTTTATGAGTCAATATTTCTTTCAAACATTCGTTCGACATATTTTGACATATAAAATTATATATAACAAAAAAAGACTACTAACAAAAATCACTTTGTCAACAGTCTAAAATATTATTCATATTTATTATTTTCTCTATATCTTAATTTTGGATCTAAAACTTTTTTTCTTAATCTTATATCATCTGGTGTAATTTCAACAAGTTCATCATCTTCTATAAATTCTAAAGCTTCTTCTAATGAGAATGTTTTAGGTGGAGTTAATGTAATTGCATCATCTGACCCAGATGCTCTTGTATTTGTAAGTTGTTTATTTTTACATGGATTAACATTTAAATCCTCTATTCTATTATGAATTCCTATAATCATACCAATATATACATTAGTAGCAGGAGTAACTATTAAAGTACCTCTATCTTCTAAATTCCATAATGAGTATCCCATTGTTTTTCCATTTTCCATAGACACTAAAACACCATTTTTTCTACCTTGAATTTTACCTACACATGGCATATATGAATGGAAACTTTTTACCATTATTCCCTCACCCTTAGTAGTGTTTATAAATTGACTTCTATAGCCAATTATTCCTCTTGTAGGCACTAAAAAAGTTATTTTAGTATATTCTTGATTAGATTCTATACTTTCAAGTATTCCTTTTCTTTCATTCAAAGCATTAATAACTGTTCCTGAATATTCATCAGGTAAAGTAATAATTACTTTTTCAAATGGTTCACATTTAACTCCATCTATTTCTTTAGTAATAACTTCTGGTTTTGAAACAGAAAGTTCATATCCTTCTCTTCTCATATTTTCAAGAAGCACTGATAAATGAAGTTCTCCTCTACCATATACTTTATATCCATCTAATCCTTCTAATGGTTCTACTTTAAGTCCTACATTAGTTTCTAGTTCTCTATCTAGTCTATCTTTTATATGCCTAATTGTAACAAACTTACCACTTTGTCCTGCAAATGGACTTGAATTAACTAAGAAATTCATTGATAAAGTTGGTTCTTCAATATGAATTAATTCCATTGGTTCAATATTATCTTTATCACAAATTGTTTCACCAATTGACACATCCGAAATACCTGCTACAGTTACTATATCTCCGAAAAATGCTTCCTTAACTTCTTTTCTATTAATTCCTTCATTTACAAATAATTTTGTAACTTTAGTTTTTAAAGTTGAACCATCAACTCTTGAAACAGCAATTTCTTCTCCTGCTTTAATTGAACCTCTAGTAATTCTTCCAATACCAAGTCTTCCTATATATTCATCATACGCTAAAGAAGATACTTGCATTTGAAGAGGGTCATCTGCATTTCCTTCATAAGGTTTAACTGTATCTAATATTAAATCTAAAAGTGGAGTTAAATTATCACTCTCATCATTTAAATCCATTTTTGCAATTCCCTCTCTTGCAATACCATATACAATTGGGAAATTTAATTGTTCATCAGTAGCATTAAGTGATAAAAACAAATCAAATGTCATATCAACAACCTCTGTAGGTCTTGCATCTTTTTTATCTATTTTATTTATAAATAAAATTGGTTTTAATCCTACTTCTAATGATTTTTCTAATACAAATCTTGTTTGAGGCATAGGTCCTTCCGCAGAATCAACTAATAAAATAACTGAATCAACTGTTTTCATTATTCTTTCAACTTCAGATGAAAAATCAGCATGACCAGGAGTATCAACTATATTAATTTTTACACCCTTATAATTAATAGAACAATTTTTAGAATAAATTGTTATACCTCTTTCTCTTTCTAATGCATCAGAATCCATTACTTGTTCTTTTACTTCTTCTCTTTCACTAAAAGTACCTGTTTGTTTTAGCATTGCATCAACTAATGTACTTTTGCCTGCATCTACGTGTGCTATAACGGCAATATTAATAATTTTTTCCATAAACTTCACTTCTTTCCCTTTTTCACAATGATTAATAATAGCATATTTTTTAAAAAAAATAAAGAAATATAGGAAAATTCGCAAAAAAAATTGTGAATTTTATGTAAAAATGTTACATAAATGATATGTTAATTTTATTTGA
>CAZKUP010000124.1:0-2293 GCA_964555985.1 uncultured Clostridium sp.
ATAATTTGTATTGTTTCTTGTTAATAAATTAAGTATATGCTATAATATTTTTAAGAAAAAGGGTGATAAGTGTGTATATAGTAGATATAATTGAAAAGAAGAAAAATAATTTAAAATTATCAAAAGATGAAATAAAGTATGTGGTTGATGCTTATGTTTCTGGTGAAATAAAAGATTATCAAATGTCATCATTACTAATGGCAATATGTATAAATGGCCTTGATAGTGAGGAAACTGTATTTTTGACTGAATATATGTTAAAAAGTGGTAAGAGTATTGATTTAACAAGTATTCCGGGTATAAAAGTAGATAAGCATTCAACAGGAGGTGTTGGAGATAAAACTACTTTAATTGTTGCTCCAATTGTTGCGTCATTAGGTATTCCTGTTGCAAAAATGAGTGGTAGAAGTTTAGGTTATACAGGTGGTACAATTGATAAATTGGAGTCAATTCCAGGATTTAAAGTTGATTATGATATAGATAGTTTTATTGAACAAGTAAAAAAAATAAATATTTGTTTAAGTACTTCAACTAATGATTTAGCGCCTGCTGATAAAAAAATATATGCTCTTCGTGATGTTACTGGTACAGTGTCTTCTAAATCATTAATTGCAGCAAGTATTATGAGTAAAAAGCTTGCAACTGGAGCTGATAAAATACTTCTTGATGTAAAGTATGGAGAAGGTGCTCTTTTAAAAACTGTAGAAGATGCGATTGATTTGGCAAAACTTATGGTATATATAGGAAATAGTCATGGAAAAGAAACAAGAGCGCTTATTTCTAATATGGATTATCCTCTTGGTTATACAGTGGGAAATGCTCTTGAGATTAAGGAAGTAATAGATATACTTAATAATAAAGGAAATAAGGATTTAAGAGATTTGTGTATTGTACTTGCTACTTATATGGTATCTATGGCTAAAAATATTGATTTTATAAGTGCACAAGGTGAGGTACATAGGGCACTTAGAACTGGTATTGCTTATCAAAAATTCTTGGAATTTGTAAATGTTCAAAAAGGTGATTTAACTAAACTAGGTGTTTCTTCTAATGTTGTTAAAATAGAAAGTGAAAAGTCTGGATATATAAATCATATACATGCTTTAAAAATAGCAGAATTATCTTTAAGATTAGGTTCAGGTAGAATGACAAAAGAAGATACAATTGATATGGGTGTTGGAATACAAATTACTAAAAATATTGGTGATTATGTAAATAAAGGAGATATTATTGCTAAAATATATGTAGGAAATAAGACAATAGATTATAGTGAAATATTATCTGCTTTTGAAATAGATGATGTAAAAAAAGAAAAAAAGCCAATTATATATGGAATAGTAAAATAGACTAGTGTCTATTTTTTATTTTATGCTTTCTTTTAAATGAAATATTTGTTATACTTAGTTTAGGGTAGAATGCTACCGAAAGGAGAAGATATGGGTTCAATTAATGTAAAAAGTGAAATTGGAAAATTAAAGAAGGTATTATTACATAGGCCGGGGTGTGAATTATTAAATTTAACACCTGATACTTTAGGTGATTTATTGTTTGATGATATTCCATATTTAGAAGATGCTATTAAAGAACATGATGAGTTTGCTTCTATTTTAAGAGAGAATGGTGTAGAAGTTGTTTATCTTGAGGATTTAATGACTGATGTACTTCTTAAGAGTGAGGAAATAGAAGATAAATTTATTAGGCAATTTATATTTGAAGCAGGTATTAGAACTCCTAAGTATAAGCAATTAGTTTATGAGTATTTAAAAAGTTTTAAAAATAAGAAAGAATTAGTTTTAAAGACTATGGAAGGTATTAAGGTAATTGAGATTAATAGAGAAAAAAGAGAAACTGAAAAGTCTTTGGTTGATTTAGTAAGTGAAGAATCTAAGTTTTTAGCAGATCCAATGCCAAATCTTTATTTTACAAGAGATCCATTTGCAAGTGCTGGAAATGGTATTATATTAAATAAAATGTACTCAGTTACTAGAAGTCGTGAAACTATATATGCTGAATATATATTTAATTATCATCCAGATTATATGAATAATGTATATAAATATTATGATAGATATATGCCACATCATATAGAAGGTGGGGATGTTCTTAATTTAAATAATCATATTCTTGCTGTTGGTATTTCACAAAGAACAGAAGCAGGTGCGATAGATGATTTAGCTAAGAATATATTTAAAAATCCATATAGTGAAATAGATACAATACTAGCATTTAATATACCATCATCAAGAGCATTTATGCATTTAGATACAGTATTTACTCAAATAGATTATGATAA
>CAZKUP010000125.1:0-2219 GCA_964555985.1 uncultured Clostridium sp.
ACAAGGATAATAGGAGGTGTAATTTATGGCACGTATTAAAGGTGTAGATATACCAAATGATAAAAGAGTTGAAATAGCATTAACTTATATCTATGGTATAGGAAGAAAATTATCAAAAACAATATTAAAAGATGCTAAAGTAAATCCTGATACAAAAGCAAAGGATTTAACTGAAGATGAAGTTGTTAGAATTCGTGATGAAGTATCTAAATATTTAGTTGAAGGTGATTTAAGAAGAGAAGTTGGATTAAACATCAAAAACAAAATGGAAATTGGTTCTTATCAAGGAATTCGTCATCGTAAAGGATTACCTGTTAGAGGTCAAAGAACAAATAGAAATGCTAGAACTCGTAAGGGTAAAGGCAAGACTGTTGCTAACAAGAAAAAATAATAGTTAAGGAGGAACAAATATGGCATACAAAGCTAGAAAACGTAAAGTTAAAAAGAATGTACCTGAAGGACAAGCACATATTCATGTAACTTATAATAATACTATTATTACAATTACAGATATGGATGGAAATACTGTAAGTTGGGCATCAGCAGGTACTATAGGATACAAAGGATCAAAGAAGAAAACTCCATTTGCAGCTGGAATGGCTGCAGAAGCTGCTGCTAAAGCTGCATACGATGCAGGAATGAGAAAAGTAGAAGCATTTGTAAATGGTGTAGGGCCAGCAAGAGATACTGCTCTTCGTTCATTACAAACTGGAGGATTAGAAGTAACAGCTATGAGTGATGTAACACCTATTCCACATAACGGATGTCGTCCACCAAAACGACCTCGTGGATAATATTTGAAAGGAGTGAATTATAATGGCAGAAAAAGTTACTGAAAACAATTTAAATTTATCAGTTGAATTAAGTTTTAAGGAAGATAATAACAAATATTTAATTTTCCAAAAACCTGAATATAAAATGACTGAATATGTTGAAGGAAATAATTATGGAAAATTCATACTAGAACCACTAGAAAGAGGATTTGGTCTTACAATTGGTAATGCTCTTAGAAGAATATTACTATCATCTCTACCTGGAGATGCAATAACAAGTGTAAGAATAGATGGTGTTATGCATGAATTCCAAACAGTTGAAGGAATTATTGAAGATGTAACAACAATAGTTCTTAATCTAAAAAAGATAGTTGTAAAGAAAAATACAGATGAACAAGTAGTTGTAAAATTAAGCGCAAAAGGAGAAGGAGTTCTTACTGCAGGAGCATTAATGACTGATTCAACTTTCGAAATAATTAATCCAGATCAAGTAATTTGTACACTTGCTGAAGGTGGAAAAATAGATATGGAATTAACTATTGGAAGAGGAAGAGGATATATTGTTGCTGATGAAGTAAAACAAACTCTTGGAGATATGAAAGTAGGTACTATTGCAGTAGATGCTTTATATTCACCAATTGAAAGAGTAAACTATGAAGTTGAAAAAGCTCGTGTTGGACAAAACAATAATTTTGATAAATTAATTCTTGAAGTATGGACAGATGGTTCTTTAGCGCCTCAAGAAGCTGTTAAAGAAGCATCAAGTATATTAATGGCTCAATTAGATCAAATTGATAATCCAGAATTTACTGATTCAATAAGAAATTTAATGAAACAAAATGAAGAAGATCCAAAACAAAAATTACTTGATACATCAATTGATGATTTAGAATTATCAGTTCGTGCATATAACTGCTTAAAAAGAGCAGCAATAAATAATGTACAAGATTTAGTTAATAAATCAGAAAATGAAATGATGAAAATTCGTAACCTTGGTAAAAAATCTTTAAAAGAAGTTATAGATAAAGTAAAGGATATGGGATTAACATTTAAAGAGAACGAATAGTAAGGAGTGATAATATGGCTTATAGAAAATTAGGTGTAGACAATAAACATAGAAGAAGTATGTTAGCCAATTTAACAAAAGATTTAATAATGAATGAATCTATAAATACTACTGAAGCAAGAGCTAAAGAAGTAAGAAAATCATTTGATAAAATGGTTACATATGCAAAAGAAGGAAGTCTAGTTTCTAGACGTAAAATATTAGCGTTCCTTCAAAATGACAATGTTGCTACAAAGAAAGTATTTGAATTAGCTGATCGTTTTAAAGAAAGAAACGGTGGATATACTAGAATATTAAAATTATCTGAAAGAAGAGGCGACGATGCTTTAATGGTAATTTTATCATTAGTAGACTAATAAAAAAATGGTAAATAGAAATAT
>CAZKUP010000126.1:0-2142 GCA_964555985.1 uncultured Clostridium sp.
CCTCAATATAATTATATCACTTATAAATAAAAAAAGAAATATAATTTAATTTATATACATTATTTTCATTTACTACACTGACTAGTACATCTTTCTAAATACATCTAATAATATATTAATAGTATGTCTAACATCATCAATACTTATTATACTTTCATTATTCAAAACATATATTCTTTGCATTTTATTAAATGCATTAATTAAATCATCATTAAAATCTAACTTCATATTAAAATCAATCACATCTTTCGATTCAGATATTAACCAATTCTAACCCTTTCTTCTTTTCTTTTATAAGTTATTAATTTATTTAATTCATACTTGTTTTTTAATAACTCTTTGATATTATCATTTTTTATCATAACAGAAATATCATATAAATGTTTAGAAACATCATCATACATTTCTCTTACATAATAAAATTCTATTGCAAAAATTTTATTTATAAAAATTATTTCTAATTTTATAATTTTTATTTCAAATTTAGATATATTAAATTTATACTTATAAACAAGTGGTTCTATAGTATAAGTGGATACCGGTTCAGACACAGTAAAAGAAGTAGCTTTTAAATGTATTCATTAGGATTTAAAAGTTCATTTAAATTAAACAATGAGTTATATTTATAAAATGATATAATACTACCTTTTTTATCAATTGTTTCTTCATCTACTAATGTTAAATCATTAATTTTATATCCAGGTGCTGATTTCTTTAATCTACTTTTATTACTATTATTTGTGTCATTTTTTATTTACTTTAACTGCTAGGTCTATATCTTCAGAAAATCTATTCATATGATCTAATGTTTTATAAACTGCTGTACCACCTAGAAATGCTTTACTACATGACGTTGTATTTGCTATTATTAGAGTATGTGTTCCTAGGTCATTAGATAGTTCTACTTCTTTTTGTATCTCCAACTTTATATGGATAATCTCCACTTTGTACTGCTGCAATAATTGTTTCCCAACTATCAGTGTAATTCCTTTTGCACTTTTGTCTTTTCTGCAGAACTAGCTATAATTTTAGCACTAGTTTCTTGTGTTGATTTTTTTGAATCAGTAATTACAGACTTTATTTTAGGTACTGCTATTACTAATATTATTGCTAATATTACTATTACTGCTAAAAGTTCTACTAAGGTAAATGCTTTATTGTAAGATTTTTTCATTGTTTAATTCATTATTAAATATTTTCTTGTTAAAATACTTTCATTACTACAATACTTTATAACATATTTATCAATTTCTTTGCATATTATTATTCCAATAGTTTTATTTTGATTATATTTCTTTATATTCTCATCTATATATTTCATATACATATTTATTTGTCCAATATGTTCTTTTTTAAATTCAATTATTTTAAGTTCAATTACTACAAATGCATTATGTTCATAATTAAATAGTAATAAATCTATGTAATTATATTTATCTCCAAGTTTAATTTTGTATTCATGTCCAACATAAGTATATCCACTGCCTAAACTATTTAAAAAAGAATCTATATCTTCTAATATTACTCTTTGTAATACTTTTTCACTTACTATATTATAATTATTTTTATTATATATAATTATTGGATTAGGTATTAAATCTGGTACACTTACTTCTATATTATTTATTAATTTATCTTTTGTTTCTTTTGGTAATCTTTCATATTCTTTAGTTTTAATTCTTTCTTCTAAATCTCTTTTTGTTAGATTATGTTTTTCACATAATTCAATATAATACTTTATTGCATTAATATCTTTTAATGGTAATAATGCTCTATAATGACTCCAAGATAACTTTCTCCCCAATGGGGAGAATTTTTCATCTTTAAACATTATATAAAATTGCCTCATTTTATATAATGTCTTAGAATTATACTTATTACCAACATCATTCACTAACATTTCTGCATATTTTCCTATAATATTTTCTCCATATACACTACCTACTTCACTTAATAGTTTTCCTATTTCATAATATGAATTTACTCTATTTCTATTTTTAGAATAATCTTTTACTTTATCAAATGTTTCAGTGTCTATTATTATATTTTTTATTTGTTCATAGTAGTTCATAAATTATTACCTCCTACTTATATATACTATAAAAGTAGGAGCTTTTCCCCTAAAAATTAAAATAATTAAAA
>CAZKUP010000127.1:0-2106 GCA_964555985.1 uncultured Clostridium sp.
AGGTATAAATAATATGTATGATAATCCCCTCTTTCTCTTATAAGAGAAAGAGGGGGAAATTTTTTTTGCGTATCCTCCTTGTTCTCTATTTAGAGAACGAGGAGGTGGTTTTACAAATACGATGTAAAATGATGTAAATATTTATGGAATTAATGAAAATATGTGTTATACTTGATATGTAGGAGGTACTATGGAAAAGAGATTTAAAGTTAAATCTAAAAAAGAGTTTATTAATGAAATAAATGAAGAGGAAAGAAATATTAAACTTAATACTTTTGTTGTTGGTGGTACTGCTTTAGCAACCATTACTTGTCTTACTTTAACTGGAAATGCTGAAATGGATGTTGTAAGAAGACTTGGAGCATTATTATTAAGTTTTGTATCATCTAAGGGATTGTATGATTCATCTAAGGGATTGTATGAATCTATGAAAAGGAAAACAAAATTAGAGGATTTGTTTTATTCTGAATTTAATGAAGAGTATGAAGATAGGGGTAAAAGAATATGATGAATATATTGGATGAAATAGAATTAGATGATAATAATAGTTATGTTGTTGTAAGTAAAACAACTATGGATAGTAAGGTATGTTATTATATTGTGGATAAAATAGATAATTCTAATTATAAGATATGTTATGAGGATAATGATGATTTAGTTGAAATTATAGATGTGAATATAATAAAAAGATTATTACCTTTATTTTTGGAAAGTTCTAAGGATGAACTTATTTCTGTTGTAGGATAATGTTTATTATTCATAAACCATTGCAAATTAAGGGAAAATAGGTTGACAAAAGTATAAATATAAGTATAATTTATATTGGTACATTTTTCACATCCCAATAAGTGTAGTGTTCCGGACTATGACTTTAATTATGAAGGGAGAAATTAAATATGACAACTTTTATGCAAAAAAAGACAGAAGTTGCGCGCAAATGGTATGTAATAGATGCTTGTGATCAACCATTAGGTAGAGTTGCATCTAAAGCTGCACACATTTTACGTGGAAAACACAAAGTTACTTTTACACCACATGTTGATTGTGGAGATTATGTTATAATTGTTAATGCTTCTAAGGTTAAATTAACTGGTAATAAACTAAATGATAAGATGTACTATAATCATAGTGGATATACTGGTGGACTTAGAGTTAGAAGTGCTAAGGTTATGAAAGAAAATTATCCAGAAGAAATGCTTGAAAGAGCAGTAAAGGGAATGTTACCTAAAGGAAGACTAGGAAGACAAATGTATAAGAAATTATTCGTTTATGCTGGTAGTGATCATAAACATATAGCTCAAAAACCAGTAGAAATGAAAATTAACTAGGAGGATATGTAATGGCAGAAAAGAAAGTTTATACTGGAACTGGTCATAGAAAAAGCTCTATTGCTAGAGTTAGAATGACTAGTGGTAAAGGAAAAATAACAGTTAATGGTAAGGATGTAAATGAATATTTTCCATTCCCAACATTAGTTATGGATTTATGTCAACCACTTGAGTTAACTAATACAAGAGATAAATTTGATATAGTTGCAAATGTATCAGGTGGTGGATTCTCTGGTCAAACTGGAGCAGTTCGTTTAGGAATAACAAGAGCTCTTTTAGAATATGATAAGAATGTAGATCCTACAAGTGAAAATTCATTTAGAAAAATATTAAAGGTTGCAGGATTTATTACAAGAGATTCTAGAAAGAAAGAAAGAAAGAAACCTGGACTTAAGAAAGCTCGTAGAGCACCACAATTTAGTAAGAGATAGTAACTTTTAAAGGATAGCAATTAGCTATCTTTTTTTTGTAACTTATAATTTTTATTATCATAAAATAATGTGAGAGGAGTAGTTATGTATAATAATTATCAAAGATATTATCAAGGTGATGATAGGTTTATTGGAGGTGGGTTTTTAGGTCCATTTATATTAGGTGGTATTACTGGTGGACTTATTAGTAGGCCTAATTATTATATTCCAGTAAATAATAATCCATATCAGTATCCACCTAGTTATTATCCTTATAATAGACCTAGATGGTAATATAAAAAAAATTCTGTTTATTATAAAATGTACCCAATGTCAAGGACTAAATAAAAAAGAGAGAGTTTAGGCAA
>CAZKUP010000128.1:0-2068 GCA_964555985.1 uncultured Clostridium sp.
TTGCCTAAACTCTCTCTTTTTTATTTAGTCCTTGACATTGGGTACATTTTATAATGTGATTACTTTTTATTTTATTAGTTATTTAATCATACTTGCAGGCATTTTTGGTTCATCAAGTGCCCATACAGAGCATGTTGTTTCACTATTTTTAGCAGATGCTAGAGCAGTGCTATTTAAAACTTTTGTTACTAAATTCATTCTTTTCACCTCCATTAAAATCTATTTGTGCTATTAACACCATTATTTTTTTGGTATGTTTTATAATTGTTATAAGGCATACCACTAATTTTATATATCCATGGATTAATTACGAATGATTCTAGTATCATGGATAACAATAGTAAGTTTATTAATATTGTATTATTTGTTTTAAACAATATTAATATATATATTAAACAAACGATTATAGTTTTTATTTTTAACTTTTTTCTATGTTTTTTATTAATCAGTGGTCTTTTATGTGTGTCTGCGGGTGCATATAATATAAAACTAATTAATGATAGAATTGATATAAGTATTTTTTGCATTACATTAAATTCTATTAAAGTAAATATAAATGGTAATACTATAAAAATAAAACTACTTGATATATAGCAATCTATGCTTCTTTTTGCATGTATTCCATATGCGTATGTTCTTAAACCATTAAATAATATTATTGTAATTATTGTCTCTTTTATAAGACCAAGTAATAATGATATAGTTAATATAACTATTATTTTTGTAATAGATATATATAATAGTTCAAGTCCATATTTAACTCTATCTAATGTATCATTATCATAATTATATGTATTATTTAATAGGTTTAAAGATTTATTAATAATAACCTCTTTCATATATTTCTCCTACTACGATATGATTATATCTAATTTTTTGTATTTATTTTTAAAAGTTGCTCCTAATATGTAAATAGATGTTTGTAATATAATTTTAGTTTATTTTTCTTGTAAAAGTTCATTTCATACATGAAATATGTCATTTTGTACAATTTTGTAAACATAATTATTTTTGTGTGGTATCATAAGGTAGTCGGCAAAAAAAGAGTTTAAACCACAGGTAGTAAAGTAAATACAATTCTAGATGTGTATTTATTCATTAAATTATTTAGAAGGAGAGGTGCTGATGTGAGAGGCAGTGTTAAGTGGTTTAATAATGATAAAGGTTATGGATTTATCGAATACACAGACGGTGAAGATATATTTGTTCATTATTCCGCAATTAAAAAAGATGGCTATAAAACTTTAAGTGAAGGTCAAATAGTTGATTTCGATTTAATTAGAACTACTAAAGGGTTGCAAGCAGTTAACGTTACTGCTGTAGTAGAAGCTACTTTATAATAGCTTTTACTATATGAAAGATAAGTGATATTATTCACTTATTTTTTATTGTAAATTGATGTATAAACTTTTGTATATATATTTTTTTAAATTAGAATGTGTGTTATAATGATGATAGGAGGGATGATATGATATACAATATTAGAGGAGATAAAATATTAGTAACTGATGCGATTAAAGAATATATTGCTAGTAAATTAGATAGGTTAAATAAGTATTTTGACAGTCCAGAAGACATTAATGCAAATATATTAGTTAAGGTAAAAGGTTTTGAACAAACTATTGAGGTTACAATTCCAACTGCTTATTTTACAATAAGAAATGAAGAATCAGCAGAAGATTTATATGCTGCTATTGATCTTGTTAGCGATAAGATTGAAAGACAAATAAGAAAGAACAAAACAAAAATTAATAAAATTGAGAAGAATGCTTCTAAGAAGTTGAGTTTATCTTTAATGGAAAATTTTGAAGAAGATGATAATGAAGAACAAATAATTGTTAGAAGAAAAACATTAAATACTAAACCAATGGATGAAGAAGAGGCAATGCTTCAAATGGAAATGTTAGGACATGATTTCTTTGTTTATAAAGATAGAAATACAGGACGTGTATGTATAATTTATAAAAGAAAAGATAATAATTATGGATTAATTGAAACAGAATAGTTTATCTAGAGACTGCTGAAAAAGTTTACAAAGATTATTGTAAATGATTACAGTAGTCTTTTA
>CAZKUP010000129.1:0-1985 GCA_964555985.1 uncultured Clostridium sp.
CAGTAAGTAAAGATTCAGAAAATCTATTAAATACTTTAATGGAAAACTATAAAAAAACCGATGAAAGACTATCTGAAAAAAGTAAAGAAACAAATCAAATTGAATGGATAAAATTAATGAATAATTATAAAAATATAGCAGAAGAAATTATACTAAAAGAATTAATTTATACTTAAAATGTGTGAGTACGTACTCACACATCCTGTATAGCAAGCAATGAATTTGTACTCCCGCACAAATTCGTATATGGGAATTCCCATACCCTTAATGTTTAGAAAGGAGATTTTAAATTATGAGAATAAGAAATAATAAAGTTAATGTATTTTTAAGTGATGATGAAAAATTTATTTTAAAAAGAGATTCTTCAAAATTAAAATTATCTCAATCAGAATATATAAGAAATTTAATTGTAGGATATAAGATTAAAATTTCAGAAGTAAAAGATGAACCTGAAACCAAAAAAGAAGAATATATTATAAAAAATATTGCGAGATCACTAGAGGAAAATATTGAATGTTTGATCAAAGTAAAAAATAAATTTCATTATCTTGGATATTTTGAAGATGAACGAGCAATTGGAACTAAAATTGAATACTTAAAATCGCAAAATACAACACTGAAAAAATATATTTCAATTTGTGAAAATGATAAAGACAATGCCAACTAGCATTGTCTTTGGTTTCATCTAATCGATAAATTGTAATTTATCTTTTACGATAGTTCTTTTATACCCTTGCTTATTAACTCATAAGCATGATATTCAATATCTGCAATATTAAGTAAAATTTCGTTAGAAATACTTATATTTTTTCTTTTATCCAATAAATAATCAATAAAAATATCACATAGTTTTTCAAAACATTTACCACTTTCTGAAAACAAATTACCAGCGTTTTTAATATTAGTATTATTATATTCATTACCAATTTCTATTAAAACATTACTCATTTTATCTCTTGAACAAGCAAACACTATATCATCTTTTTTATCTATACCTTTTAATATGTTCGGCGTAGTTGGTACTGTACCACAAAATTGCACAAAATTTTTAAGGATTTTTTTAGTATCCTCTTTTCCAAGTATATTTTCCCATTTTATTATTTCTTCTGCTAATTTTCTTATTCCATTTACTCCTAAAAAGCTAGTTTGTGGATTAAGAAATTGTTCTGATTTTATTTTCATTGATTTTATAAATATTTCTTTTTTACAAGTAGGTTTGTCCATTCTAATAGTACAAATTGTATTAGGTTTAGATAATCCTTTATAACTAGCACTCATTGCTAAATAAAGATTATTGTATGATATGTTCATAAGTTCATTTCTACCACAATCATAGAAATATATTTTTTCTTTTTCATCATCATATCCAACCATTAAGAAATAATGAAAAGGAATATGCTCCTTATGATATATTTTTTCAAAATAATCTAAATAATACATATCTAAAGCCCCTATAACAACAGGATTATTATTATCAATTTCTTTTTTTGCTTTTTTTTAGTGCTAATTCAGGCGTTTTAGACTCTATAAAGTGATAATCAAAGTTAACTATTGGAGCAAGGAATTTATACATTTGTTTAGTTCTACCATCTCCAAATGACACCATTCTTTTTATATCCGATTTATTTGTTTTTATATAAGCAAAACTGCAAAAACCACTCATAGCAAAAAAGAATTGACTTGGAAGTTTTTCTCCTGTTTTATTCATATAAATATCTTCAATATCATTCCACATACACTCATAATCATCAAAATGATGAGAAAAATTTTCTATTATTTTTTTCATATCTTATCTTACCTTAATATTATAAATTATAGGTATCTTTTCTTAACTGGAAACTCTATTTCTGTTAAGTAATCTTTTTCATATTCTTTATTCCAACAGCCATCGATATAACATTCTCTTGGATTATCTATTATTTCATATCCATTACCTTCAATATATTTTAAAATAGCATTATATGAATCTCTTAAATTATCATAAG
>CAZKUP010000130.1:0-1951 GCA_964555985.1 uncultured Clostridium sp.
AATTTGAACCAGAATATGGTGAAGATATTGCAAAAGAACATGAAAAATATATAACTGAATATTTTAATGGACCAGTATTTATAAAAAATTGGCCAAAAGATATTAAAGCATTCTATATGAAACAAAATAATGATGGTAAAACAGTTGCAGCAGTAGATCTTGAAGTACCTGGAGCAGGAGAACTTATGGGTGGCTCTCAAAGAGAAGAAGATTATGAAAAATTAGTAAATAGAATGAATGAACTTAAAATGAGTTTTGAAGGATTAGATTGGTATGTTAATTTAAGAAAATTTGGAGGATGCATTCATTCTGGATTTGGAATGGGATTTGAAAGATTACTTATTTATTTAACAGGAGTAGATAATATTAGAGATGTTATACCATATCCAAGAACTACTGGTAATTGTGAATTTTAAAAATAAAATATAAAAAATATATGAATATTTACTAATCATATATTTTTTAGTTTATTAAAAAATGCATAACTTGACTTAACTTTTAAATTTATATATACTAAAAATAGAAATGAAAATATAAAAATGGAGAGTGATAATTTATGAAATTATCTTTAATAATTCCTTGTTTTAATGAAGAAAAAAATATTAAACCATTTATAGAATGTTGTTTAAAAACATTTAGTGATAAAAAAGATATTGAATATATTTTTATTAATGATGGAAGTAAAGATAATACTTATAGAGAAATAAAAAGTATTATAAATAAATATGATAATAAAAATATAATTTGTATTAATTTTTCAAGAAATTTTGGAAAAGAAGCTGCAATGCTAGCAGGATTAAAAAAATCAAAGGGTGAATACATAGCTATTATTGATGCTGATTTACAACAACATCCCAAGTATGTTAAAGAAATGCTAAAATTTATAGAAAATAATCCTGATTATGATTGTGTTACATGTTATCAAGAGAAAAGAAAAGAAAGTAAAATAATTAGTTTTTTAAAAGAAAAATTTTATATAATAATAAATAAATTCAGTGATGTTTCACTTTATAAAAATGCTTCTGATTTTCGTTTGTTTAATAGAGATGTATTAAATTCTCTTTTAGAATTAAATGAATATTATAGATTTTCTAAAGGAATATTTTCATATATTGGATTTAATACTTATTATATGCCATATGAAGTTTTAGAAAGAAAAAATGGAAAAAGTTCTTGGTCAATATATGGATTATTTAAATATGCAATAAATGGAATATTATCATTTTCTTTAGTGCCACTTAAATTAGCAACTTCCTTAGGAATAATAACATTAATAATAGGTATAATCTATATAATTATTAAATTTATAAAAAAAATAACACTAGGAATAGTTATTAGTCAATATTCAGTAATAGTATGGCTATTATTAATATTAGGTGGAATACAAATGATTTTATTAGGCATTATCGGAGAATATTTAGGAAGAACATTTATTGAAATAAAAAAAAGGCCAGCTTATATAATAAAAGATGTTTATTCAAATAAAAAAATAGAAAAATAAAAAAATACTTAGTACTAGGTATTTTTTTATTATTTTAAGGTTTTAGGGGAAAACCTCCTACTTTTATAGAATATATAAGTAGGAGGCTTTTTATGAACTACTATGAACAAATAAAAAATATAATAATAGACACTGAAACATTTGATAAAGTAAAAGATTATTCTAAAAATAGAAATAGAGTAAATTCTTATTATGAAATAGGAAAACTATTAAGTGAAGCAGGAAGTGTATATGGAGAAAATATTATAGGAAAATATGCAGAAATGTTAGTAAATGAAGTAGGCAATAAATATAATAAAAGGACACTTTTTAGAATGAAACAATTCTATGAAATGTTTAAAAATGAAAAAGTGTCACCATTGGTGACACAATTGAGTTGGAGTCATTATATTGTTTTATTACCATTAAAAGATATTAATGCAATAAAGTATTATATTGAATTATGTGAAA
>CAZKUP010000131.1:0-1947 GCA_964555985.1 uncultured Clostridium sp.
CCCGACTTTTGCAGTTGTTGTGCTATAAAATTTAATATTATGCTATTTCTATGTGAAATGGCATTTTTTTAATGATTTTTGACTAAAAAATAGTTTATCTTTTATCTTGACAAAAATACACTGTTATGCTATAATATCTATATAAAGAAGGTATAATATATGATTAGAAAAGATATTAGAAGATTTAAATATGGGACAAGGACTGAAATTAGAGTAGTCGAAGGGTATCGAGATCAAAATGGTAAAGTAAAACAAAAAACTATTAAAACATTTGGTTATTTAGAAGACCAATCTGATCAAGTTGCTTTTATGAAAATGGTTGAAGAATATAATTCTAATTATAAAAATTCAAAAAGAATTAAATTAGAAAGACCAACTAACATTTTATTTCATGAAGATTCGGGAAGCGTAGAGTATAATTATGGATATAGATTATTAGAATCAATTTATGATAAATTAGATATAAAGTCTTTTTTTGAAACTGTTAATTTTAAAGGAGAATATTCTCTAAATGAAATCTTTAAATTTTTAACTTTTCAAAGAATACTAAATCCTGATTCAAAAAGAGCTACTTTTCAAAATATACAAAGTTTTTATAAGTATTACGATGATTATTCATTAGATGATGTATATAGATCATTAGATATATTTAATAAATATAAAGTAGAATTACAAAAATATATTAGTGACAAAATTAAAGAAATTATAGGTAGGGATTCTTCATATGCTTATTATGATGTTACCAATTATTATAATGAAATAGATTATCCGAAAGATGAAAATGACTTAAGGCAACGAGGAGTTAGTAAAGAACATAGAGTAGATCCAATTATTCAATTAGGATTATTCATTGATTCTAAAGGATTGCCAATAAGTATGAGCTTATTTAAAGGAAATACATCAGATACAAAAACCTTACAACCGGTAATGAAAGAAATAAAAAGTAATTATAATCTAAATAGACTAGTTGTAGTAGCTGATAAGGGATTAAATTCTACTGATAATATTAATTATATTGTTAATAATAATGATGGATATGTTGTGAGCCAAATATTAAAAGGAAAAAAAGGAAAAAGATATCAAGAAAAATTATTTAATGAAGCAAACTATACATATAACAAAAGCGAAACATTTAAATATCAATTATTTGAAGAGGAATATGAAATAATAAATTTAGATGGAAAGAAAGAAACAAGGAAAAGAAAAGTATTAATATATTGGAAACTTGAAGATGCAGTTTTAGAAGCTAAAAAAAGAGATGATAAATTAGCAAGAGCATTAAAATCGCTTGGTAATAATGCTTATGCTATTAAGCATACATACGAACAATATATAAAGGAATTACATACAGTAGATAAAACTGGAGAAGTTGCTGATAAAGTAAGTAGAGAGATAGATGAAGAAAAAGTTAATGAAGATATAAAATATGACGGATACTTTTGTATAATAACTTCAGAATTAGATTATGATTATAATAAAATATTAGAAGTATATGGAAATCTTTGGAAAATTGAAGAAAGCTTTAGGATTACTAAATCAGATTTAGAAGCAAGACCGATATATGTTAATACAGAAGCACATATCAATGGACATTTTCTAATTTGTTATGTAGCTTTAATAATAGTTAGATTATTACAACTAAAATTAAAGAATAAATTATCAGTTGAAAGGATAGTTAAAGCGTTAAATTCTTGTAAATGCACAATACCAGAAAAAGGAATAATACATTTAGTGAGAGGAACAATTACAAAATCATATAAACAAGTAAAGAATAAATATGGTGAATTAGTTAGCACAACAAAATTAACAGATAATGATGAAGTTATAACTGATTTACTAAATATTCTTGAAAGTTTTAATTCATATGCTTATTTTTCTTATTCTTCTCAAAATGATTTTAATAAATATTTAGACTCTATAAAATATTAAAAATAAAAAAGGTTTATC
>CAZKUP010000132.1:0-1936 GCA_964555985.1 uncultured Clostridium sp.
GTTTATTTTGTTTCATTTTGTTTTTCTATTTATATATCTTTTTATTTTTAAACTATTATTATATTTAAAACTATTATAATAATTATTCATAGAACTATAACTAAATAATAAATTATTATTAGTATAATTTTTATTTACTAATTGAATTTTCTTTTTTACTCTATTAAAAGTATTTTTATCTATTTTTATTATAGTCTTTTTATTTACTACTTTATAAGTATAACCTAAAAAAGAAAATCCTTCTTTACTACTGTAAATTTTTGTTTTCTTATTATTTATTTCTAATTTATATTCATTTCTTAATTTATTTTTTATTATATCTAAACACTTATTTAAATATTCTTTATCATTATGTATTAATACATAATCATCCATATATCTTATCATATGTTTAATACCTAATGTATGTATTATAAAATAGTCTAATTTATATAAATAATATATGGCAAGAAATTGACTTGTCATATTACCAATAGGTAGGCCTTTTTTATTTTTATATATAGGTATAGATAATAATTCTTCTTTTCTATTTGAATATTTTAATTCTTTATTAATTATTTTTTTAATTGTATTATTAACATATTTATTATTAGTAGAATCTATTATTTTACATAATAAATCATATTCACTTTTATCTAATATTTTAAGCATACTTTTTAATATATTATGATCAATATTATAAAAATATTTACTAATATCTATTTTTAAAATATAAAACTCATCATATTTTTTAAAACTTTCAATATCTTTCTTTATTAATTTAATTCCATAATCAGTGCCCTTACCACTTCTAGTAGCAATATTTCTATCTATTAAAAAATGCTCTAATTTTGGTAATAAAGAGTATTTAGTTATATAATGATTTATAATCTTGTCTTTCATTTTTAAACTCATTACTATTCTATATTTAGGATATTTTATTAAAAATATATTATAATTATTCATAACATAATTACCACTACATAAAATATTATAAATATCAATAATATTACTCATCTTATTTCTTTCAAACTTATATAATTTATTTTTATTAGAACATCCTTTATATAAATCTTTTTCAAATACATTTATTAAATCATCTATTTTTACTTTCATTTCTTATCCATCCATATATTAGTTTTGTTATTTCTAATAATTTAGTACTATAACGTTTAAATATCTTGTCACTTATTATTTCTTTTTTATACATATTTTCTAAGTAATAATCACACATTGATAATTTAGCAAGTATTTTTATTTTAAAATCATCTTCATCTTTTATATTAGCTATAAATATCAGTTCTAATACATCTAATATATCATTTTTAAATCTTTCTTTTATTATTATTTCACTTCTTGGTATATTTATTAATAATTCATCTATTGAATAAATAAATTCTTTAGTTTTTCTTAATACTAAAAACTTATCATTCATATAGTTCTTCTATATATTTAAGTATTTTATCTATATCTTTTTCATCTAAAGAATTTAATTTATTCATTATTTCATTTATTCTATATTCCATATTACATTTCTTTTTTCCTAATTTATAATACTTTTTATAGTTATTTTTATTCTTAAAATCTATTAAATTATTATTTAATTCATAATTAATTTTTTTCTCTTCTAAAATATTTATTACTTTATCAAAAGCACTTATTGGAAAGCCTACTTTATCATCTTTTATTTTATAATTAAATAAATAATTTAATATATAAGTATCATCTCCATATACACAATAAAACCCTCCATTTTTTCTTAATACTACTTTTACTTCTTTCATAACTCTCCTCTTAATCAATATAAAAAAGCCCTAGTACATTATAGTTAAAACAATAAAACTTTAATTTTATTTTTTTAACATATAAAGCCTGTACTAGCGCTTTATAAAAGTTTTATAGAGTTTATAGGTAGCACGTATGCCTTAAACCATCCCTATATTCAATTTAGGATTAA
>CAZKUP010000133.1:0-1873 GCA_964555985.1 uncultured Clostridium sp.
ATTTACAACGCCTATCAAATCTAACTATCAGTAAAATTGTTCATAAGAGATAAAATATTTTCTTTTGTCATTTGTTTATATAGTAGACTTTCTATTTTATTTCCGACAGCAGTTAATTTTCTATCTTCTGTTATAACACCAATATTAACTAAACCAGAAGTTTTCTCTCTTGCATCTTTATCTGGTCTTGGTGCTTCGCCATAAATAAAATTATTTTCTTTTAAGAATTTATAATATTTTTCTTGAGTCAGTGGATTCCATGATAAATTAGAATTTAAATTCCAAAACTCTTTTAATAGTTGTAATTGTCTTTCAATTTTGTAATTCAATTGACTTGTTCTAAAGCTGGTAGTACCAATAGACCAACTGTAACTTTTAAAAGCCATAATCTATCTACTCCCTTCTATATATAATATTATCATAAAACACCTAATTCACCTAGTATTTTACCAAATATTTTGGAAATATATTTCAAAAAAGAATCTGATTTTAATATTTCAGATCCTCTTTAATTAGATTTAATATTTTATTATGCTTTTTAGCAATACAACTTTGTGTACAATTAAATATCTTTGCTAATTTTTTTTGAGTTATTTTTTTAGTTTTAATGCCATACAAACTACATATAATAAATTTATCTTCATTACTTAATTTATTTAAAGATTTATCTAATTCTTCTTTTGTTTCTTTTCTTATTAACATATCAAGAATCTTTTCATCTTTTGATGAAATAATATCTAATAAATATAAATCATCTTTTATTTGTAAATCCAATGGTTCTTCATTAAATGATTTCTTTTTAAATATATCTTTATATCTATTATGAATACATCTTGATGCATAAGTAATAAACTTAATATTACAATCATCTTTATAAGTATCATAAGCTAGAGTTAATGCTATTATTCCTTCATGAAAATAGTCTTCTTCAAAATCTTTATTATAATTATATAAAATTCTATAATGAGATAATATTTTATATATTAAGTTTTGGTAACTTAAGATAATTTGTTCTCTCAAATAAATTACCTGTCTTAAACTATAAATAACTCCTTACATAATATAATTAATCTAATTTTTAACAATAATAACTTTCCTTTCTTTTAGGGAATAACCCGATACACATCACCTTTTCTTTCTGTTTTTTAAAGATTATTTTTAAGCAGGATAAGGAGAATGATAGCAATACTATATATAAATGCTTATATATATAGCTTTATGATGCTATCATTTCTTATTTTGCACTTGCAAAATTAATTAAAATTATGGAGCATATCATCCATAATAACTCATTAATCCCTTTATTTTCCTGCATTAAACCCATTCCATAGAATAATCCATATTACTACCATAGTAGTACAAACTATGGAATAATTACTCCATATACTTTTTCTATAAACACCTCTCTTTCATCAAAGAAAAAAGTGCCAGTACAAAACATATAAAGCCTGTACTAGCACTTTCTATTCTTTATTTAATTTTATTGTTTTTTTATTCATTTGTCAAATCACTTAAATTCACTTAATAAATCTTCCATTTCTTTTTGCTCTTCAGGCGTTGGCGGTACTGATTCACATCTTTTGCCATTCCAAAGCATTACTCCATCAGTATCATAAGATATAATTTTATTATATATTTCTTTATTATTATTTATCTTATTATTATATTCCTTCAGATAAGGAACGGCTTCTTCCTTGTTTACCACCTCATCAGTACTTATTTGATTCCATACATTACTTATTAAAGTAATATTTCTTTGTTTAACTAGATTTTCATTTCTAATATATTTAACATTAATTAGTCCTAAATCTTTTAGTTTTCTTATCGTAACAGATATTGCTTTTGGTTTAACTCCAAATAAATTAGCAAAATA
>CAZKUP010000134.1:0-1771 GCA_964555985.1 uncultured Clostridium sp.
TTATCTAAATTTAAAAGTGATTTAATTTGTTCTTCATACTTTGCTATCTCTTTAATATCTTCTTTAAATTTATTTTCTTCATTATCTATTTCATTAATTCTATAATTTAATGTTGATATCCTTTTTTCAACCTGTTCAGACATTCTTATATAAGAATCCTCAGTAATTATTCCTTTAAACTTATCATCATATAAAGCATCAGACTTTCTTTTTAATTCATCTATTTCTTGTAATAGTTGTATCTTTTCATTTTGTTTTTCACATTTATCTTGTTTTCTATTTTGTAATACTTTCAATGATAATTCTTTTATATTTAAAGTATCTAAATAATTTTGACAAGTATTTTTTATAACTGTCATTATTTTGTCTTCTAACTTATCATAAGGAAAAAAATGAGGATAACATAAATGTCTTCTAGGATCTCTAGCATACTTATTACAATTAACACTCCAATACTTTCCATCTTTGTAGTTTTTATTTTTTCTATATAAGACACTTAAAGAATTACCACATTCCTTGCATACGAGTAAATTTTCTAATAATCTTTTTTCTCTATTACAATGTGTAGTTCTTACTCTAGCAGGTGCATTTTGTATTGTTTCAAATACTGTTTTACTAACAAGAGGTTCATGAGTATTTTCAACAATTATCCAAAATTCCTTTTCTAACGAAACTTTTTTTTGTGATTTATAACTTAATTTAGTTTGGACATTTTGTACCATATCTCCTGTGTACATTCTATTTTTTAATATTTTATTTACTGAAGATATAGTCCACTGATTACATTTTTGTCTAGCTGATGACTTTGTTCCTTTATAAGCACTTGGACATTTTATATTGTTATCATTTAAGTATGAAACAATATTACTAACACCTGTACCTGAATATGCCATATTAAATATCTTTTTTACAACAGGAGCAACTTCTGGATTAGGTATTAAATGGCCTTTATCAAGTGGGTCTCTCATATAACCATAACATGGCTTACTTCCAATAAATTTTCCCTGCTCTTTTTTATTTCTTAATATTGAGCGAATTTTCTTTGAAGTATCTTTACTAGTCATATCATTAAATAAAGCTTTAAATGGTGTTATATCGTTATTAGCACTTTCTAAAAAAGTATCAACTTGATCTAATATAGATATATATCTAATTTTCTTCTGTGGAAAATATTGTTCTACATAATACCCACATTTTATATAATCTCTACCTAATCTTGATAAATCTTTCGTGATTACACAATTGATTCGACCACTTTCAATATCTTTTAATAATCTTTGAAATGAAGGTCTATCAAAATTTGTACCAGTATATCCATCATCAACATATTCATCAATAAATGTAAAACCATTTTCTCTTACATAATCCATTAATAAATGTCTTTGATTAATAACACTCTCACTATCTGACTCATAAGTTTTATCTTCATCACTTTCTGATAATCTAATATAAATTCCAACTCTATAAAAACTTGGGGCTTGTATTATATTGTTATACACTTACTACTCCTTCCAATGTGTATAACTTTGAATAAGCAATATAATTATACCACAATCCTTTATTGCTTACTATTTTCTAACATTAATTTTAAGTACTCCTCTATTAAATCATCCAAGTTTTTATCTTTATCGAAAGTTTCAGTTATATTCACTATATACACCTCTCCTTTAATTTTATGAAATATGATAAACTATAAGACTTTATTATTTAAATTATTAAAGCACAAAAAAATTAGTTATATTTCAAACTAATTATAGGAATAATTATATAA
>CAZKUP010000135.1:0-1768 GCA_964555985.1 uncultured Clostridium sp.
CATGAGTATTATAGCAAAAATATAAGGATTTAACAATAGTTTTTTCTAAATCCATTTATAAATTTGAATGAATAATTATATTAAATTATTATAAAATTCTTTTTTACTAGTTTTAATATATTTCATTTCCCATTTATAATTTAATCTATAAGGAATAAATAATTCAATATAATTATCAGTTATTATAAATGAAGATTTATATATATTATATTTATAATTTGTATTTAAATTAGTATATATTTCTTTAGGTTCAATAAAATTAATTCCATCTAAAGATTCTGTATAAAATAATTTATATTTAATCATAAATATACATACATATTTACCATTAACATATTGTATTTCCTTATGCCATAACTTCTTATCAAAATTTTCTATATTAACATCTATTGGCTCAGTAAATTCTACCAAATCCTTAGATTCAATATATCTTATTTTATTATTATAATTTACATACCATATTTTATATTTACCATCCCTTTTAACAACAGACATACTCATATATTGTTCATTATAATTATTATCTAATATAATCTTAGGTTTACTATAATTAATCCCATCAGAAGATGATATATAATACATATAATTAAATCCATTTTTTATATTTAATCCATTTAAATTAGACTTAGTTTTTCTAAAAAATATTTCTATTTTACCATTATCATAAATCATATATGGATCAGAATAATAACTATCATCTCTATATATATTTGGATAACCAGACACTGGGTTTTTAAATCCTTTTGGACAAGTCCAATCAATACCATTATTAGATACAGTTATAGATGGATTTTCATAATATGCATCAAGAGATGGATAAGGAGTACTTACCATCCAATATTTATATCCATTAAAACCATTTTCAAAATACAAAACCTTAGGATGCGTTGTTTGATTAGAACCATCATAAGTTGGAATAGTTACCCACTTATTTATAGTTTCTTTTTTATTTACATTCACTCTTCTTACTAATTTTTTACTTATTTTATTATATTTAGCTCTATAAATTACCTCGTAAGAACCAACCTTATTATAATCAACATTATTATCAACTACAACATAATTATATAAATCAATTCCCTCTTTAGACAATATTCTAAAACCCTCATCTTTATATTCCTCACCCTCCAATATACTTACCTCATCTTTTCCAATCAAAACGAAAGAATAATCATTCCTAATATAATAAACATTCATTTTATATGCAACAATTATTATACCAATTACTAACCAAAACAAAAGAAACATAACCAATGTATATCTTTCTGTAATAAACTTAAATTTCTTCATAACTCTTACCTACTTTACTAATTAATTATATATTTTTTTATATATAAACACAATATAAAATATATTTTTTAATAAACTATTAATCATAAATTTAATTCATTATTACCATATTCTTTAGATTTAATTCTTTCTTCTAAATCTCTTTTTGTAAGATTATGTTTTTCACATAATTCAATATAATACTTTACTACATTAATATCTTTTAATGGTAATAATGCTCTATAATGACTCCAAGACAATTGTGTCCCCAATGGGGACACTTTTTCATCTTGAAACATTTCGTAAAACTGTTTCATTCTAAAAAGTGTCCTTTTATTATACTTATTACCAACATCATTTACTAACATTTCTGCATATTTTCCTATAATATTCTCTCCATACACACTTCCTGCTTCGCTTAATAGTTTCCCTATTTCATAATATGAATTTACTCTATTTCTATTTTTAGAATAATCTTTTACTTTATCAAATGTTTCAG
>CAZKUP010000136.1:0-1767 GCA_964555985.1 uncultured Clostridium sp.
CTGATTTTCAGTTATTTTTTTATATCCATAAATACTGGTAATATTAAAGGTCTTCTTCCTGTTTCATTAACAATAAATGGATTAACATCTTGTATAAGTAATGTTTTTAAATCATTATAATTATTCTTAGTTTTCTTAATATTTTTCTTAATACTATCACTCGCACATTTAGATATTTTATTAATTAATTCTTCATTTTCATTAACTAATATAAATCCTCTTGTAGTTATATTTACATTACCAACTAATTCTTTATTTTGATTAATATTAGCAATAAGTACAATAACACCATCATTTGCCATAAGAACTCTATCTCTTATAACAATACCACCAATATCTCCAATTCTATTACCATCTACATAAACATCTCCTGCAGTAACACTTCCTGCTTTAAATGTTCCAAGAGAATTAATATTAAGAATTTGACCATTATCCATAATAAATACATTTTCTTTTGGAATACCACATTCCATAGCTAAATCCCCATGTCTTTTAAGCATTCTATACTCACCATGAACAGGCATAAAATATTCAGGCTTCATAAGTCTTAACATTAATTGTAATTCCTCTTCATTACCGTGCCCAGATGCGTGTATATCATTTAAAGATGTATTAGTAAGAACTCTTACACCCTTTAAATATAGTTGATTAATAGTTCTTGCTATATAAGCACCATTTCCTGGAATTGGACTAGATGAGAATACAACTATATCATTCGGAAGTAATTTAATTTGCTTATGACTTCCATTTGCAATCCTAGATAACGCTGCAAGAGGTTCTCCTTGACTACCTGTACATAAAATAGTTATCTCATTTTCTTTTAATTTTAAAGCTTCATCCGCACTTACAATAACATCTTTACCATCTATATATCCACTCTCAATTGCAATAGTAACATTTGTTTCCATACTTCTTCCAAATAATACTACTTTACGGCCATTCTTTTTACTAGTTTCAATAATATGTTTTAATCTATATATATTAGATGCAAAAGTAGCAATTATAAGTCTTCCATTATGTCTTGCAAATATATCTCCTAAAGCTGCATCAACTTTAAATTCACTTTTTGAAAATCCCTCAACTAATGCATTAGTGCTATCGCTTAATAACAATTTAACACCTTTTTTTCCTATTTCAGCCATCTTATGTATATTTGACATTGGTCCAATAGGTGTCAAGTCAAACTTAAAGTCCCCCGTACTTACTATAACTCCATTTGGAGTAGTAATAGCTATACCTAATGAGTCTGGTATAGAATGAGTAGTGTTAAAAAATTCTATTGCAAAATACTTTGTTTTAATCTTAGAATCTTCATTAATAACATTAAGTCCTTTATATGGAATATTTCTTTCTTCTATCTTTCTTTTAATTAATTCATTAGCTTGATTAGGTGCATAAATCTTTGGTATTTTAACACTTTGTAATAAAAATGGAATACCACCAATATGATCTTCATGACCATGAGTAATTATTAATGCCTTAATCTTATCTTCATTTTGTTTTAAAAATGTATAATCAGGTATTACATAATCAATACCTAATAATTCATCTTTGGGAAACATTACACCTGAGTCAATAATAATTATTTCGTTGTTATGCATAACAACATACATATTTTTACCAACTTCACCAAGTCCTCCTAATGCAAAAACTTGTGTGTTCCCGTTTTCTAAAAATTTCATTTTAAACTCCTTTCATAGATTCAAAAGAACAACCTCAAAAATTATAGCATATTTTTCTTTTCATTTCAAGTACTAACCCAAATTC
>CAZKUP010000137.1:0-1754 GCA_964555985.1 uncultured Clostridium sp.
GTTCTCATAACTAAAATTTCATCTCCTTAGTTTCCATTGTAGAAAAATTAGTAATCGCTACTTTGGAATTTTCAAAATACAATACAACTGTTTTGTCATCATTTTCATTATACATATTTCTTAAATATTCATTATTATCTAAAAATGATTTTTTTGCTTCAATTCTACCATCTTCAATTAAAGTAGTTTTTACTCTAATCCATTCTTTACCATTATAAGCACATATTTCTGCATTTTTATTATCTTTAATTTGTTTATAAACATCCTTTTGATTATTAGTTAATAAATATAATTTATCTTCAAAGATATTTACTGCTCCAAAAGGTCTAACTCTAGGTTCATTTTTTTCAATAGTTGCCAAATAAAATACGTGAGCATTTTTTAAAAATTCATATGTTTCATTCATTTTTTTATCTCCTTTATTTTTTACTATAGTTTTAATAATTTTTCGGCATTCTTATAAGAAATAAGTTCTTTTTCTTTTTCTGTTAAGTCACTATTCATAAGAAAATCTACTACTGTTTCATTTCTTATATATGGATAATCAACTGCCCATATAATATGATCTGCACCCATATATTTAGTCACTGCCTCTAAATTTATTGATGACTCGATTCCACTTGGAGTTACATAAATATTTTCTCTATAATATTCTGATATATTTTTCTTAAAACCAGTCATACTCTTAGGTATCATATAATCAAGTCTATCTAACATTTCTATAATTCCTTCTCCCCAATGTCCTGTTATTAATTTTAAATTAGGAAGCTTATCAAATATTCCAGTTAAAATCATTCTTACAACTTGAATACCAATATCTAAATGCCAACCAAATGCAGCTGAACTAAATTGATTGGCAATCTCATCACTCCAACTTCCATCGTGAGAAGCATAATAATAATCATGTATTTCCTTTACTGGCATTGATGGATGAAAATGAATTGGAACATCTAGTTCTTCGGCTTTTTGAAATATTGGAAAATATTCTTTTTCATCTAAAAAATGTCCATCTACTTTTCCTGTTACTAAGGCTCCTTTAAAACCTAGTTCATTTACACATCTTTCAAGTTCTTTTACTGATGCATCAACATCCCACAATGGTAGGCATGCAAATGCACTAAATCTATCTGGATATTTATCAATTATTGATTTTAGGAAGTTATTTGCTTTTATACAATTTTCAGTTTTTATATCATTTGGAATATTTACTCCATCCATTGGATTAATATAAGATAATACTTGCATATCTATTCCTGTTTTATCCATAAATGGAATTCGTTCATTTTCAACATCTGTTAATCTTCCATCAACAAATGATCTTTCTTGAAAAAATTTCATTCTGTCTGGATTTAACTCTTCATCATCTATTTGTTTTTTTAATAAGTCTTTTATTACGTCCTCGCTTGCAATATGTTCTTCTATAGTTATTACTTTCATTTATTTATTCCCTCCATTATTTTATTTAATAATACTAATAACTCTTTTTGTTCTTCTATATTTAGTTCTTTAATAAATTCTTTTTCCAAATTATCACCAAGTTTATATAATTCATTCTTTTTATCTAATGATTTATTTGTAAGTTTTATTATTTTACTTCTTGAATCATCAGGATTTGGAATTCTTTCTATCCAACCACCAATTTCCATATTTTGAATAATTCCAGTAACAGTAGGATTAGTCATAGAAAATGCATTTTGAATATCCATTCCTATCACATTTTCATGATCATACAAATATTTTAATATTTTAAATTG
>CAZKUP010000138.1:0-1688 GCA_964555985.1 uncultured Clostridium sp.
AGAAAAAAATAGTATATTTAACAAAATATTGCTATCTTTTTTATTTTAATATATAATACATTTGTTTGGAAGTGATACGATGAAAGTTAGTTTTTATACTTTAGGATGTAAAGTTAATTTATATGAAACAGAAGTAGTTATAAATTCTTTTAAAAAGAAGGGGTATGAAATAGTAGATTTTTCTACTCCTTCTGATGTTGTTGTAATTAATACATGTACAGTAACTAATACTTCTGATAAAAAAAGTAGAAATATAATAAGACAAGCTGTTAAAAATAATGAAAATGCAGTAATTGTAGTAATGGGCTGCTATAGTCAAGTTGGAAATGAAGATATAAAACAAATACCTGGAGTTAATATAATTATTGGAAATACATTAAAAAGTAAAGTAGTGGAATTAGTAGAAGAATACATTAGTAATAATAAAAATATTACATTAATACAAGATGTAATGCATACAAGTTTTGAACCAATGGTATTAGATAAATTTGAAACTAAAACAAGAGCATTTGTTAAAATACAAGAAGGATGTAATAACTTTTGTTCATATTGTATTATTCCGTATGCTAGAGGGAATATAAGAAGTAAACCTAAGGATGAAGTAATAGAAGAAATAACTTCTTTAACAAATAATAATTATAAAGAAGTAGTATTAACAGGTATTCATACTGGACATTATGGTAAAGATATATATGATTATTCATTTAGTGATTTACTTAGTGAATTATGTAAAATAGAGAAATTAGAAAGAATTAGAATATCTTCTATAGAAATTACAGAACTAGATGATAAATTCTTAGAAATATTAAAAAATAATAAAAAAATAGTAGATCATATACATATTCCACTTCAATCTGGATGTGATAAAACTTTAAAAGAAATGAATAGAAAATATGATACAAAGTATTTTTTAAATAAAATAAATGAAATAAGATCTATAAGAAATGATATATCAATTACTACAGATTTAATAGTAGGTTTTCCTAATGAAGATGAAGAAGATTTTAATAATACTTATGAATTTTTAAAAGAAGTTAATTTTTCAAAAATACATGTATTTCCATATTCAAGAAGAAAAGGTACTCCTGCTGATTTAATGGATAATCAAATACCTGAGGATATTAAGAAAAAAAGAGTAAAGAAGGTACTTGAATTATCAAAAGAATTAGAAAATAATTATATGAATAAATTTATAAATAAAGAATTAGAAATACTTGTTGAAAAGTATGAAGATGGTATTGTATTTGGTCATACCTCTAATTATATAGGTATAAAAGCAAAAGGAACTTGTAAGGATGTAAATAAGTTGATAAAGGTAATACCTAATAAAATAGATTATCCATTTATGATACAGGAATAAAAAGGTAATAAATTACTTTTTATGTCATATTAATTACTAAATCATATAATATTTATAGGAGGTATTATGGGATTTAGTGATAATTTTTATAAGAAGGTTGAGAAAAAAACTAATGTAAATAAGGATACTATATTATCTTTAGCAAAAAAATTGCAGGGAGATAATTTAAAAAATGAAAATGTACTTAGGGATTTAATACAAGAAATAGGCACAATTACTGGTAAGGTTGTACCTAAAAGTCAAGAAGATAAAATAGTAAATGCTATTGTGACTGATAAGGTTCCAAAGAATATAGATAAAATGATATAAAAAAAAGATAGCATCTATC
>CAZKUP010000139.1:0-1686 GCA_964555985.1 uncultured Clostridium sp.
AAAAAAATAGACTATATTTTTTGTTTCCTTTATAGTATACTGAATTTATGATATTTAAGGGTGGTATATTATGAAAAACAATTATTCAAATTATTTATATAAAGATTATGAAAAAATGGTTAATAGTTATGAAATGTTAAAAAACGAGAATAAGTATTTAAACTTAAGAGTAATTATTGCTGAAGATGAACAAAGAAGGTTACAAAGTATCGTTGATAGAAAAGAATTAAAAGAACAAGAATTGAAACTACAATTAAAAGAACAAGAAGAATTAATAAAAACATTAACAAGAGAAACTGAAAGATTAAAGGCAATTCAAAATAATGATGGAACTAATTCTGGAATACCTACTAGTCAAACACCTTTAAATAAGAAAAAAGTTATACCAAATTTTGCAAAAAAGACAGGTGGAAAAATAGGAAGAAAAGAAGGTCATAAAAAAGATAAATTAAAAAAGTTACCAGAAGAAAAAATAGATCAAATAATAGAACATAAAATTAAAAAGTGTCCTAATTGCAAGGAAAAAAATTTAAAAGAAACAGGCAAAATAATAAGTAAGGATGTAATAGATTATAAAATTATAGTTTATAATACTAGACATAACTATATAGAATACAAATGTAATTGTTGTGGTAAAATAGTGCATGAATTAATACCAAATGATTTAAAAGAAGAATGTCAATATGGTAGTACTGTAAAAAGTTTAGCATTAACATTAACTAACATAGGAAATGTACCATTTAATAAAACAAGAAGAATCTTATCTGGTTTATCAATAAATGAAATTGAACCATGTGAAGGTTATTTAGCAAAACTTCAAAAAACTGCAAGTAAAAGTTTAAATAATTTTGTAGAAGAATTACGTAAGGAGTTAATAGTTTCTAAAATAGTTTATTGGGATGATACTGTAATAAGTATTAATAAAAAACAAAGTTGCATGAGATATTATGGAAATGAAATGGTAAGTTTATTTAAGGCACATGAAAAGAAAAATAAAAAAGGACTAGATAAAGATAATATATTAAAATTATTATCTTCTAATACCATAGTAGAACATGATCATAATAAAATTAATTATAATTCTGAATATAGTTTTACAAATGCTGAATGTTGTCAGCATCTTTTAAGAGACCTTAAGAAGGTAGAAATAAATATTCCAAATAGAGTGTGGTGTAAAGATGCAATAAAACTATTTCAAGAATATGATCATAAAAGGAATGAGCTAATATTAAAAGGTATAGATACTTTCACAGGCGAAGAAATAAATGGTTTTATATGGAAATTAGATGATTATCTATTGAAAGGGTTAGAAGAAAACGAAAATGATAATAAACCATACTATGCAGATAAAGAATTAACTTTAATAAATCGTATAATAAAATATAGAGATAATTACATTTATTGGATTTTAGATTTTGATATACCATTTACTAATAATTTAAGTGAAAGAAATTTAAGGGGTATAAAATCTAAAATGAAAGTATCTGGTCAATTCCAAAATGTAGAGCGAGCAAATGATTATGCTAATATAAGAAGTTATATTGAAACTTGCAGAATATATGGTATAAATGAGTATGCATCTTTAAATAGACTAGCTCTTGGTAATCCATATAGTTTAGAAGAACTAAAAGCACTAAAAAATAAGTGAAAAACACTTATCTTTTAGTTGTGGCTGTAAATACTAAC
>CAZKUP010000140.1:0-1683 GCA_964555985.1 uncultured Clostridium sp.
GCTTCAGATAATCTTATATATATGACCGCTCTATAAATATTATTTGGCAAATGCGTGATTCCATTATACATTTACTACTCCTTTCTTTTTTAGCCATTTTAAGAATAACACTTTAAATTCATAAGTACCAATGTGCTAATTTTTAATTAGTACACTTTTTATATATTTATTTAACAAATCTACCAAATTAAGAGCATTATCATCCTTTTTAAAAGTTTCCGTAATTTTAAACATAAGCCACCTCATAAAATTTTATGAGTGTCTTTTTCATTTTATTTCTTATTTATCCTCGAATATATCACTTAATAATTTTTTTAGGTCTTCTTGTTCTTCAAAAGTTGCTTCATTTTTAGGTATTAACTTACCATGCCAGTATTCATTACCATCTTCATCTTTATAATAAATACTGTTCTTTTTTTTATTTAATTTATTATTATAATGTTTAAAGTTTTGTTTATAGCCAGTATTAAAATTATCTTTAATACTTTTTATTTTAAAATTTAAGACCTCTTATAATTTAATTATACGCTTAGAATTATTTGTACTTGTATTATCATATTCAGCCTTAATATAACAAAAGGTGGCTAAATTACTTATACCTTTTGATATAGTTACTGACGTTACATTATAAATATCAGAAAAATATCTATTAGTAACCTAGCAATAACCATTTTTCTTACAAAGACTTATTATATGAATTAATAATAATCTTTCTAAAAAAGTTAATCTATTATCTCTTAATACAGATTTTAAAATAAATATATTTATAAATTCTTCTTTATCCATAATAAACAATATATAAGATATATCCTCAAGATAATAAAAGTGCACTTTTAAATATTATTTTCCCTAGGTGACTTCATCTTATAACAAATTAAATTAAAAAAAAATTGTATGAAGCATGCAAAAGGAGTACATTTACGTACTCTCATTTAACAAAGTAAAATTGCTAAAGAGTGTATGATTTCTAAAACTGCTTATAGCAATTATGAAAAAGGATATTATTTAATATCTACTATGACATTATATACAATATGTAAAAATCATAAGTTATCTATTGATAGAAGTATTAGGAAGAAAAAAGAAGTAGCAACAACATCTTGGGAACAACGTAAGTTAAATGAACTATCAGATGTACGTGATGGTACACATGATTCTCCTAAATATATAGAAGTTGGACATCCATTTATTACATCAAAAAATGTAAAAAATGGTTATATAAATTACGATGATATTCAATATATATCTGATACTGATTTCATTGAAATAAATAAGCGCTCAAAAGTAGATATAAATGATATATTATTCGGTATGATTGGAACAATTGGTAACATAGCTTTAATACGCGAGAAGCCTGATTTTGCAATAAAAAATGTAGCATTAATAAAAGATATTAAGAAAATAAATTATCTTTATTTATATCAATATTTACAATCAAAAAAAATAATAAAACAATTTGGTGAAAATATAGATGGTGGTACACAAAAGTTTATTGCATTAAATAAGATAAGAGAGTTAATAATTCAATATCCTAATAAAGATGAGCAATTAAAAATAGGATATATATTAGAGCATATAGATAACCTTATCACTCTTCATCAACGTAAGTATATGTTAAAAAAGCATTCTTGGGAACAACGTAAGTTAGGAGATGAAGCGATAGAATTAATTGCCGGAGGAGAT
>CAZKUP010000141.1:0-1676 GCA_964555985.1 uncultured Clostridium sp.
GAGCCAACTATAAATAAATCAAGTATAAATTAAAAAAATATGAAGATTTATTTATAGTTAAATTAAAGGCACGACAAAAAGGGCCTTTCACCCTACATTTTTAAAAATGTGTTTATGCCATCTATATAGATGTGCAGATTAATGTATATATCTTGATCTTTGATAATTTTATATGGTTAAATTTGTGGAGAATAAGTTTTGTTATTCTTTAATATAGAATAAATAACCTTGACTAATTTCTTTTCTAAGTGTCCTAATATCACATAGAAATGTTTATTCTCGGCCTTTTTCTTATGGTAGTATTTATTAAACATAGGATCAAATTTCCAACATACTCTAGCTACTTGATATAAAGCGTATCGTAAATATACTGAACCTTTTTTAGAAATGGAAAGATTCTTAGCTTTATATTTACCTGATTCATAAACCATAATGTCAAGACCTGCAAAAGAAACTAAATGTTCTGCATTTTTAAATCTAGTGATATCTCCAATTTCACCTAGAATTAATCCTGCAGTAGTATAACCAACACCAGAAATAGTAAGAATATTTGGATTTATTAAATCAACATATTTTTTGATTTGTTTATCATATTCTTCAATTTGGCTTTGTATAGTTTTTAATCTTATGATTGCTTGTTTAAGTAGAAAATATAAATGTTCAGATTTAATCCCTATAGAAGTTTTAGCTGCTGTAATAACATCTAAAGCTGTATTAGAACATTTACCATGTATCAGTGAAGAAATAGTAGTTAAATGTGCTTTAGCTAGTTTAGAAGGGTTATTATATTTTTCAAGAATTGCTAAGGCAGTACCATGATATATATTACTGAAAAGCTTTAAATATTCAGGAAAAATTTGTGTAATTAGCTTATAAATGTTAATTTTAGCTATTCTTAGTTCTTCAGTCAAAGAAAATCTTTCGCGAGATAGTGCTTTTAAAGCTTCGCTGTGGTAAGATATTATTGTATAGGGAATGAAGACCGTTTCTGGATCTTGCAGATACTTACAAATGTATATAGAATCTATGTTATCATTTTTGGCGATATGAACTTTCTTAGATTTTTTATACATATTGGTTAATATAGGATTTATCACCATTATTTTATAATCTTGTTCAAGAAGATATAAAAGAATATTTCGGTGATAAAAACCGGTTGATTCAACCCCTATACGAACTTGATAATCTTTAGTTGCTCCACAAAATTCTTGAATTGATTTGTGGAGTTTTTTATACCCTTCATTTGTATTAGGAATAGTAACAGAATGCTTGGTATAAACTTCGCCATTATTACTCATGATAAAAAAATCATGCTTTTGACTGGCGACGTCAATTCCGACATAAATCATAATGTCAGCCTCCTTGTATTAAATTTGGTACTGATGCTATCTACAGTGCTTTTCTTAACGTATCCTAGTTCTTTATTACCAGACATCCAACAAGTGGAGCTGTAACCAACTTATAACCATATAAAAGAAAAGACTGTAGCTGTAACCTCCATTAACCAGAGAACCATACGATTCCTGTAGGTGATAAATATGTAACAGACTACAGTACCTATTACAATTATAACATCATAATTTGATGATATAAAAGTTATGTTGTACTCATAACTATAAATTAAACTCTTTAAGAAGGAGAAAGTATAATCTTAAGTACAATTTGATTATACTAGG
>CAZKUP010000142.1:0-1670 GCA_964555985.1 uncultured Clostridium sp.
CAAATTCAAAATTTACCACGTATAGCAATTTTTTATAAATTGTTATATAATTGTATTTGAGGAGTATTATGGATAGATTAGATAAAGTGTTAGGAAATGAAACTTTTTATTCAAGAAAAGAAATAAAAAGTTTAGTTAAAAAGAAAAGAATAAAAGTAAATGATGAAATAGTACTTAAAAGTGATATAAAAGTAAGTGATACTGATGTTATTAAGATAGATGATAACATAATTAATATAAATAAATATGTCTATTTAGTGTTAAACAAACCCAAAGGATATGTATCATCTACCAAAGATAATCATGATAAAACAGTACTTGATTTAATTGAAGATGAATATAAATGTAAAGATTTATTTCCAGCTGGAAGACTTGATAAAGACACAACAGGTCTTATGATTATTACAAATGATGGTGTTTTTGCACATAATATTTTATCACCTAATAAACATGTTTCTAAAACTTATTATGTTAAAATAGATAATAAAATAACAGAAGATATTATAGATGGTTTTTTAAATGGGGTAAAGCTTATTGATAAAGTATGTAAAAGTGCATTACTAGAAAAAATAAGTGATTATGAATGTTATGTTACTTTAAAAGAAGGTAGATATCATCAAATTAAAAGAATGTTTGGATGCTATAAATCAAAAGTTATTGAATTAAAAAGAATAAAAATAGGTGCTTTTATTCTTCCTAGTGATTTAAAAGAGGGTAGTTATAGACCTCTTACTAAAGAAGAATTAAAGTTAATAGAAAGGAATTTATGAATATACTTGTAACTTTAAATAAAAATTATATAAATGTACTTGTTGTAATGCTTAAATCATTATCTCTTAATAATAAAAGAAGAAGATTTGATGTTTATGTTATGAATGACTCATTAAGTGATAGTGATATTTTGTATTTAAAAAATCATACTTTAAAAAACATAAATATAATAGATTTAAAAATAGATAAAAATGAATTTAATAATGCGAAAGTGACTAAAAGATACCCTAAAGAGATGTATTATCGTATTTTAGCAGCTTTTTATCTTCCTAAAAGTGTTAAAAAAATACTTTATTTAGATCCTGATTTAGTAGTTATAAATAAAATAGATACATTATATAATACTAATTTAAATAATTATTATTTTGCTGCATGTACTCATGTATATGGTATTGTAAGAGAATTTAATAAAATAAGACTTAGAATGAATAAAGATGACATATATATTAATTCAGGAGTAATGCTTATGAATATTAGTTTATTAAGAAAAGAACAAAATAAAGAAGATGTATATAATTTTATAAAAAAATATAAAAATAAATTAATGCTTCCTGATCAAGATGTTATAAGTGCTCTTTATTCAAATAAAACACTTCCTCTTGATTCATATATGTATAATATGACTGAAAAGATGCTTCTTAATAGTTATTTTATGCCACATATATCATTAGATTGGATTAAAAATAATTTTGTAATAATACATTATTGTGGAAAAAACAAGCCTTGGAAAAAAGATTATAAAGGGGTACTTGATATATATTATAAATATTATGAGAAAATGTAAATTTATGATATACTTATAAAACTAGTATGTTCTAGTTTTATTTTTTTAAAATAAAGTATATAAAGGAGTCTAACTATTAAAAGTCAATAGTAAAATTGAAATTTTTGATAGTTTC
>CAZKUP010000143.1:0-1612 GCA_964555985.1 uncultured Clostridium sp.
TCTTCATACACCCACCTACACTTTCTTAGCCTGTATTACAAGCCGATGTTTACTATCTTGATAACAAGTTGATAAAGTTATAATTTCATCACTATTACTTAATTCTACATTAAAATCATATATACTTCTCTCTAATGATATTTTTATATATCTATTAAAACTATCTTTATCTTTAAAACTAGTTTCTAAATAATCACTTGTTTCCTCAATTGTATATATTGAAAATATTTGATATTTAAAATTTCCCTCTTTTGTATTAAATGTTATTATTTGATTATTTTTATTTTTATACCATTCTTCTTCTAAAGTATGTCTTAATGATCCAAACATTAATTCTCCTTTAGTTATGTTATGACCATATATAATAATATTTTGATCATCTAATTTATTTCGATAATCTAAAAATATCCATCCTGCTAAATTCTTCTCATTATCAAATGCATGTTTTAAATAATAATCATTATCACTACTTTGAACTACTGGATAATCAACTTTTGTATTATTTACTTTTATCCACCCGATAGTATCTTTATTTATTTCACTTAATTTATCTAATACTTGCTCATACTTTGTATAATATGCTTGTCCAAAGTGATGTTTATTATTTTCAGTTGTTATATCTTCATCAATCAAATCTTCATTATTATTTATTATTTCTTCATCTATTGTTTCATTAATTACTTCATTTATCTTATCATTTATTTCTTCTACTTTTTCTTCTTCTTTTTTATTTAATATAAAATAAATAATTATTATTAATATCGATACAATAATTAAGACTACAAATATACTTTTTATTATATTTAAATTTAATTGTTTAATTCTATTTTTTTGCTTATATTCTTCGTCATAATTTATTTTTATTCGCACATTATATTTTTGCTCTAATTCTTTAAAATCTTTAATATCATTTAATAGTTCATTATTGTTATTTTGGTTAATGACTATTAACATATTATCTTTATTATATTTTTTTAATGTATTTAATATAATGACTAAATTTTCATAACCATAGTCTGTTATATTTATTATTTTTAAATGATTATTTATTTTTAAAAATGCTAGTAAATCTAAAATATCTTCTTGTTTCATTACTTTATTTAATTTAATTACTTTTTGATAGTACATATCAGAATATGTTTTCATATTATTTTCTTCCATAAAACTACTGATTGAAAATATTTCGTATCTTAATTTTACTTTAACTTTTTTTAAAGTGTTAAATCTATCAAAAACATACTCTGGCATACTATAACAATTTATAAAATATAAATATTTATTATCTAACATTAAACTACATAAGCTGTAATCTAATTGTTTATCTTCTTTAAAATAAATCATATTTATATTTGGTATATATTGTAATAATTTTAATATTACATCAGCTACTTTTATATCACTAATTACAACTTTATTTATTTTTAAATTACGTGTTAGTAATTGAAATAAATTGCCTACTGTATCTAAATTATCTAAAATAAATTCATCACTAAATTTTAATTTTTTACTACTAAATATATTAGTTTTATTATAATCATCTAAATTATTATTATCTAAAGATATAGAAAAAGATATGTAATCTTTTTCTATTTCGACTAATATCTTTTTCATA
>CAZKUP010000144.1:0-1585 GCA_964555985.1 uncultured Clostridium sp.
ACAAGAAAAGAATAAAAATCAATGAATTGATTTTCATTCCCCAACCCTAAAGGGTTGGATTTTTTTCAGCTTAATTGTAAAATAGTATTATGAAAGAAAATATTATTAAGACTTATACTAACAAATATTTAATGTTTAAAGATTTTCCTAAAGAACAATCATACTCTATACGAGATATTTTCATTGAACATTGGTCTAACTTTTGTGAATATGCTACTGAAAATAAACTTAATATTAGAGATATTGTTTATTTTGAAGTTGCGAAAATGATGAAATGTAAAACTCCTCAACTTGGATTTTCTTTATATGAATGTCCTGAATGTCACAATACACATATACAATTTCATACTTGTAAATCTAAATTTTGTACTTCGTGTGGTAATAAATATTCTAAAGATAGAGTTATTTCTATCGAATCTAAATTATACAATTGTAATCATCGTCATCTAGTTTTTACTATCCATGATGCACTATGGAATCTTTTTAGAGAAAATAGAAATAGATTGAATTTATTGTTTGAAGCTGTTAATATTACTATTTCTTCTTGGTTTAAAGATAAATATGGCAAAAAAGGTTTTAAACCGGGTTTTATTTTAGTTATACATACTTTTGGTCGAGATGATAAATGGAATCCTCATATACATGCCCTACTTGCTGAACTTGGTGTTAGTAATAATAATTGTAAAAAAATAGATTTTATTCCTTTTGATATGTTAAGAAAACGTTTTCAAAAAGTTCTTTTAGATTTATTAGAAAAGAATATTGGAAAACAAAACTTTAGAACATTAAAAAATAAAGTTTATTCTACCTCTAAAAATGGTTTCTATGTAAGAGCTAAGAAAAATGAAAATCTTGGCACAAAACAAAATATAAACTATGTCTTGAGATATTGTGGAAGACCTGCTTTTGCTGCTTCTAAAATATTAAAAATTGAAGGAGATTATATAACTTTTTGGTACCAAAGACATGAAGATGATTTATTTGTTGTAGAAACTATACATATATTTGAATTCATTAAAAGAATTATTATACATATTCCTGAATATCAATTTAAAACTATTAGATATTATGGATTTTATAGTAAGAAAAGCAAATTTCATGATAAAATGATTATGTTAGTACATCCGAAAAAAATTGAATTTGCTAAAAAGTTTAATAAATGGTTTTTATTAAGTCTTAAGACTTTTAATGATTCACCTTTAATTTGTAGTAAATGTAAAACTGTCATGCAATTTCAATACCGGTGTACCGAATGGAGGTTAGCATGAAAAAAAACGGACAATTTATAGAGTTCATATGTCAAAAATGTAAAACAAAAGAAAAAATTCCTACTGAAATAGTAGAAATGTTAGATGCATCTGATAGTATTGGTGTTGATACTGATTATCCACCAAGATTTGATTGTGAAAAATGCCCTGGAAAAATGGTTCCAATTTACTACATAAGCGTTCATGGAAAAATTCATGAATATAAAGAAAAATAATTTGTTTAAAAAGGATTTTAACTATCCTTTGTTTAGTCGTGCCACAATAAAATATGGCACGACTTTTTTCTTTGTTCTTGAACGGAGAACTTTCCTATTCAA
>CAZKUP010000145.1:0-1545 GCA_964555985.1 uncultured Clostridium sp.
ACGATTGTTTCATATTGCAATTTTAGGTCACTATGTCTTGACAAAAGTTAATTTTGGTTTTTTTATATGTTCCATATTTTATTTTCGTAGCAAAAAAAAATTATTTCTGCCATTATAACACTACATTTTTTATAGCTATCACAATCTTTAATTAAATTATATCATAATAAAGAAAAAATATTAGAAATTAATCTAATATTAATTATTTATTCTTTTTTCTTATATTTTCAATTTTAGAATTTAATTCTTTATAATGTCTATCATTAACAAATAAAATTACTAATGTAGCAGCAGTTGTAAAGAATAAATTCCATAAAATAATTGATGTAGAATTGTCCTTAGCTTCTTCAACAGGTTTATCTAGCTCTTCAAAAACATCATATCTATCTTTTGAATCATATAATTTTTTGATAGCAGATTTGATACTTGATTCATAATCATCAGTATCAATGAATCCAGGGAAATATTCATCACCAATAACAATATAAGGGACTCCTTCAGCTTCATCACCAAAGAAATTAGAAACTTCACTCATTAATTTAGAGTTATCAACATCGTAATATACTTCGAATGCTACTAAATTAAAATATTTTCCATATTCTTCGATATTCTCGCCAAGAAAAGTAACAAACTTTCTACAAACTGTACATCCTTTTCCTCTAAATAAATAAATATTGATTTTTTCATCACTTTCTTTGTAATCTCCTAAGTCAATATCTATTCCCTCTTCTTTTAATACTTCTGAAAGTGTATTTGTCTTATAATCCTTTACATCTGCATTAATCATCATTGGTACAAATAATAGTCCTACTAATAAAACTGACATAATTTTTTTCATATTCATCCTCCTACTTTAAATATTCATTATATTTTTTCTCAAATCCTAGTGTTGTACTCTCACCATGACCCGGATACAATCTTATTATATCATTAAATCTAGTAATTTTACTAATACTTTTTTGCATTTTTTCAAAATTTCCAGTTGGTAAATCAGTTCTTCCAATAGAATTTTTAAAAATAAAATCTCCGGTAAACATAATTTGTTCATTTTTAAAGTAAAAAGAAATACAATCAAAAGTGTGTCCAGGTGTGAAAATAACTTCAAATTCAAATTCTTCTATTGTCATATTTCCTTCATTTAAATTATCATATTTATAAACCGGAACATTATATTTGGAAACAAGTGCTTCAACTGCACCAATATGATCAAAATGAGAATGTGTAATAAGAATTGCAATAACGTTTAAACTAATATTGCTTATTATTTTTTCTACCTCATCTCCAGGATCTATAATGATACATTTGTTATTTTTTTCTAATATATAACAATTTTCTTGTAATTTTCCAACAATTACTCTTTTTATATTCATACTGCCTCCAAAAAAATGTCATAATATACTAAATATTATAGTATAAAACTAATTTAATTTCAAAGAAATATGCAAATATTTATACACGAACATTTGTTCATAATAAAAGAACTGCTATAGTTCTTTTATTTTCTTGTTTATTTTTGCTTTTATCTTTTTTATATTATCTACACTA
>CAZKUP010000146.1:0-1533 GCA_964555985.1 uncultured Clostridium sp.
TGTGATTTTTAAGTAAAAATGTCCGCTTTTTTGATTTGATTTACAAGTAGAAATGTCCTATTAAAATTAGTTTAATAAAAAAATTGATTTACAAGTTAAAATGTCCTAAAATACACCCTAGAAAGGAGGTGTATTTTTAATAATGGCAAAATTAAAAGATAAAGAACTATATAGTAAAACTATAAAAGAAGTTATAACTAAAGAAATAACTCAAAAAGAAGCTGCAATAAAATTAGATATAACTGATAGACAAGTTCGCAGACTTATAATTAAGTATAAAAACATAGGTGAAGAAGCATTTATACATAAAAATTCCAATCGTCCTAGTAATAACAAAAAAATCCCAGATGATATATCAAATGAGATTATTGAAACATATTTAAATGATTTTTCAGATTTTGGTTTTTCCCATTTTTATGAAGAGCAAGGTTATAAATATGGAATATCTTTTTCCGCTATGATAAACATATTTATAACTAATGATATTATATCTCCATATGCCCAACATAAAACAGTTAAATTATACAATGAAAATATGAAAAAAGCAATTAAAGAAAAAACCATCTCAGTTGAACAAGAAAAATTATTTAAACAAAGAAAACAAGAAGAATTCGAAAAGCATATCAGAAAATCTACTTTACATTATTCTTTTGGCCAAGAAGTTCAAATGGATGCTGCATTTTGGATTTGGTTTGGTGAAGAAGAAACGGCTTTACATCTTTCAGTTGATAAAGCGTCTAAAAAAGTATTATCTGGTTGGTTTGATTATGAAGAAACAACTAAAGCATATATGATTGTATTAATGAATATGATTATAAGCTATGGAATACCTGAAAAAATTAAAACTGACAAAAGAAACTCATTTTCTATTAATAATGCTAAAAGTTCTAAATCAAAACTCAATGTTACTCAATTTGGAAGAATATGCGAAGATTTAGAAATTAATTTAGTTTGCTGTAGTAATCCACTTTTTAAACCGAATGTTGAAAGAGAAAATGGTACATTTAAAAGAAGATTAAAAGCTGAGTTAAGACATGAAGGAATTACCACAATAGATGAAGCAAATAAATATTTGAATGAAGTATTTATTCCTAAAATAAACAAAAGATTCTCTTATGATATTAATCCGAATAAAAATATTATGAAAAAAAATAATTATAGTATTAAAGAATTAAATTTTATTATTTCTGTGAGAGATGAAAGAACTATAGACAATGCTTCTTCGATTAAATATTTTAATAACTACTATTTACCTATTGATGAAGAAACTGGTGAAGTTGTATCCTTTAAAAGTGGAACAAAATGTATGGTTGTAAATACATTTGATAATAATTTATTTGGAATTATTAACGAAAAGTTTTATTCTTTGTTTTTAGTAGAACAAAAAAATAATTCGTCTAAAGCTTCAAAAAATGGATTTAAACCAAATGAAAATAATCCTTGGAGAAAATTTAGAATTTAACAATTGGGGAACCTTTCCCCAAACCCCTAGAGGTTTATCGAAGAAGATTACCGAAAAAGGAAGAAAAGTAA
>CAZKUP010000147.1:0-1501 GCA_964555985.1 uncultured Clostridium sp.
GTTATATATTTTTCATGTTCTTTTGCAATATCTTCACCATATTCTGGTTCAAATTCCCATTTAACTTTAGCATTTTTTAGAATTGTTATTACTTCTTCATGATCTATTCTAGTAAATTTACTTCTTACTAATTTAGTTAATTTATTAATTAAACCTTTTTCTACAAATTTATCTAAGAAAATCATTTCATCAGGGCAATTATCAAGTACATATTTAACTACATATTTAAGCATATCTTCTTCTATATCCATAAGTCCTTCTAAATCTGTAAATGCTATTTCTGGCTCAATCATCCAAAATTCTGCAGCATGTGTTTTTGTATTTGAATTTTCTGCTCTAAATGTAGGTCCAAATGTATATGTTTTTTTGTAAGCTAAAGCAAAAGTCTCTGCTTCTAATTGTCCTGTTACAGCAAGACCTACTTTTTTATTGAAGAAGTCATTTGTATAATCTATTTTACTATTTAAATCAAGTGTAGTTACTTGAAACATTTGACCAGCGCCTTCTCCATCATTTGCAGTAATAAGTGGAGTATGTACATATACATATCCATTATTTTGAAAGTAATTATGTATTGCATATGCAGCAACACTTCTTACTCTAAAAACAGCTTGAAATAGATTTGTTCTTGGTCTTAAATATGCTTGTTCTCTTAAAAATTCTCTTGAATGAGCTTTTGGTTGCATAGGATAATCTTCAGGACAATCTCCAAGTACTTTAACACTATTTGCTTTTAATTCTATACTTTGTCCTTTTCCTTCTGATTTAACTATTGTACCTATTGCTTCTATTGCTGATCCATTTTTTATCTTTTGAATCTCATCGAAAGAATTTAAGCTATTATCATATACTATTTGCAAATGATTAAAACATGTTCCATCTGAAAAATCAATAAAACCAAATTCTTTTTGTTTTCTATGATTTCTAACCCATCCTTCTATTTTAACTTCTTTTCCTACATAATCATTTTTAAATATTTCTTTTACATCCATAAATATCTCCTCTATTTAATTTTTTTATATATTTTTTAGCATTTTCTAACATTTCTTCTTTTTTACTTATTTCATCTATTAATATATCTTGTTCAGTAATAACATCATATCTATTACATTTTTCATATTCTTTTCCATCTTCAATAATAGATAATATTTCTTGCTCATCACAATTTTTATATTTATTCCATATTATAGATAAACATTCATCAAACTTATAACCATTTACCCCTTTCGCACTTCCTAATGAATCATAGGCATAATCTGTTATTATATTACCTTTATAAGACTCAAAAAGGCAATAAACGCTTTCATCTAATGGTCCATATTTAGTTTTAATAAAATTAGAACAAAATAATATTTTTTTAGCATTATAACTATATTCACCATAAAGTAAATATAATAAATAATTTAATTTAAGATTAGTAATACCAATCTTTTCTTTAAAAGACCTATTTAAAATACTATTAGCAGTATTTATTGCACATATTACATCCATAAATATCCTC